>CAYPMQ010000537.1:0-1503 GCA_964411625.1 uncultured Ignavibacteriaceae bacterium | reverse complement strand
CAGGAAGCCAGACAAAAAAACAGCGTGAGAAAACCGTGGAGAAGATAACCGGCACCGGAATCGATCTGATTGTGGGCACACACGCCCTTTTTGAAGATTCTACTGCCTTCAGTAATGCAGGATTGATAATTATAGATGAACAGCACCGCTTTGGCGTTGCACAGCGTGCGAGACTTCTGAGCAAAGGGATAACACCTGATTGTCTTGTAATGTCAGCCACACCGATACCCAGAACAATGTCTATGACTTTCTACGGTGATCTGGATGTATCGGTGATCAGCAAACTCCCTCCGGGAAGAATACCTGCTAAAACGGCTCTCAGAGGTGAAAAAGCACTCCCTTCAATTTATGAATTTATTTATGACCGTGTCAGAGAAGGAGATCAGGCTTTTATTGTGTTCCCGCTGGTCGAAGAATCAGAAAAGCTTGATCTCCAGGCTGCGATTAGTGCCTGGGAGGAGTTAAAAGAAACATGGTTCAGAGACCTCAGAACGGGTCTTCTTCATGGCAAAATGAAGTGGAAGGAAAAAGAAGAGGTCATGCTTCAGTTTGCCCGGCATGAATATGACATCCTGATCTCAACAACGGTAATTGAAGTTGGTATTGATATCCCCAATGCAACTGTTATGGTAATCAGAGATGCCAACAGGTTCGGTTTATCCCAGCTTCATCAGTTAAGAGGCAGAATCGGAAGGGGTAAAAAAGAAAGCTATTGCATTCTGGTAGTCAAAGATGAACTGGCAGCCTCATCCGAAAGAATCAAAGATGTTGAATATCTCCCTGATTATCTCCGTGAAAAACTGCGTACCCAAACCAGACTGAAAGCAATGGTGCAGTTCAGCGATGGGTTTAAGATTGCCGAGATGGACTGGAAAATAAGGGGCCCGGGAGATATTTTCTCTACACGGCAGAGCGGCTATCCTGATTTCAGATATACCGATCTGAGGGAAGATATCGCCATTCTTGAAAAAGCGAAAAACATTGCATTTGAAATAATCGAAAAGGACCGGTATCTTAAACATCCTGATAACTACATTATCAGCAGGAATTTTTTCCATCACTATTCAGAAAATCTGAAGTATTTTAATATTGCTTAACCATAAATTTCTTAAAAAGCCAATGCAAGCCGGAAAACTTATTTATCTGCTCATTTTCAGTCTGATAATTTTATCAGGGTGCATCAAAAATAATCCGCCCGTGAAGTCAGAGCACCATAATGATGAGGGCGAAATAATTGTGCTCCTCAACAAAATGATTGATGCTTTCACTACAAGAATAATTACCGAGCATGAAGATATCTGGTGGAAGAGTGATTCACTCAAAGTATTTGGCGCAGTTAAGGGGGCAGAATTTCATAACTGGACAGAATTCAGGAATCATCTGCTTTCAACCGTTTCTTCTATGAGCAACGTTATTTTCAAGATTGACTGCATTGAAATTCAGGTACTTACGCCCGGTCAGTCTGCTCATTTTATGATGGTAGTGAATCAGAGGTTCTTTACG
>CAYPMQ010000536.1:0-1506 GCA_964411625.1 uncultured Ignavibacteriaceae bacterium | reverse complement strand
GCCGTGAGTCGGTAATCACGGCTTGAGGAAGTGGGCAGGGAGGGAATCGAACCCCCGACACAAGGATTTTCAGTCCTTTGCTCTACCGACTGAGCTACCTGCCCCTCAAAAATTGAGACTGTAAAATTAAGTATTTTTGCTGAATTATCAAATACCGGTGCAAAAAAAATGTAAAAAAATTAATTCCCGCTGAACCGGGCTTCAATTATTCTTATCTCGCCCGGTGTCGAAATATCGCCAAGAATAGAGGAAACTACCGGTTTGGCATATAATTCAATACTTGAAGAACCTGTGCCCTGACCAACTCCGGCAATTTTCAGTACAAGATTTACGGCGCTTTCGTAACCTCCGTTATTTATCAGTTTGGCAACATCCATATTAAGCACAATCGGGATTTTAACCACCTCACCTGTACCCGGTACATCTACCGCATTGGAGATATTACCCGTTACGATTTCTTTACCGTCAACCAGAAAACGGAAAGGGAAGGATTTTAACTGAGCATCAGTTCTGGCATAACCTCCCGTGCCATTGTTAGGATTGAGGGCATCCACATTCAGAGTAAATGAAAGAGGCAGACTTCCTTTAAGAAGCTGAGTTGTGAAACTTGTGATCTCTACGAGTGAAAAATCTTTAACACTCTTTTTACCGGCAAATGATATGCCTGCCAGATTAACATTCTGCACCTCACCTAGTCTGTACTGCAGCCTTGAAAGATTTGTAAATGTCTGGTAAACGCTGCAGGATGGAAATAAAACTGCAATAAGAGCCACTATAAGTAATTTTTTCATCTTAAAAACTTTCTGTTGTTATTGAATATTTTCGTGTTGATTATATATTGTAAGAACATGATATAAAATGGTAATAAAAACGAACATCATAGAAAGATCAGGAGTTGAGATCATACCCGAGGTCATAACTGCAAGGAACAATGCTCCAAGACCGAAAAAAAAGCCTGCCCTGAGCTGCACAACCTCATCTGCACCACGATTGAAGGCGGTTCTGAATCCTGAGAGTAAGATACCAAGATAAATGCCGAGTAATGCCAGGGTAGCCGGTAAACCGCTTTCCATGTAAACCTGAATGAGTTCATTGTGCCATGAGGAGACTTTTTTATCTGCAAGCTGCTCACGCTTTTCAAACACTTCGTTAAATGTATCCGGCCCGAATCCCGTAAAGGGGCGCTGGTCTGCTTTTGAAATGAATTCTTTGATCAGAACATCTCTGTCAGAGAGCCCGGTCGGGTTTGCAGCTCTGTTATTAAGTTCGGTTGTGTTAAGATTGAAGAGTGAAAAGCAGATGATTGCGGTCATGGCACCGCTTAACATTATTGTTTTGAAAGAGAGTCTTCCCAGAATAATAAAAAGCAGAAAAAGAGCAAATGCTATTGCTATATTCATCCTCCCGAGTGAAAGGAAAATTCCGCTCAGCAGAATAGTGATCACAAGACTTTCGGTAACATAATTCTTTAGTCTGAAGAAGCCGGGTGCACTTAGACCGATGGCG
>CAYPMQ010000535.1:0-1509 GCA_964411625.1 uncultured Ignavibacteriaceae bacterium | reverse complement strand
CGTCGGTTAAAACCAACGGCAAGAAAGGATCGGCACGAGTGCATTTTTTAGAGATTGTGCTTATAAAATATTTTGCTATATGTGGGAACAATTTACAACGCCACCCGCTGTTCGGGATGACGGTAACATTTGTGCTGCTATATAAACCCCGCCGGGGTTTAATATCTGTAGCAAAAATGCGCCCCGGTCAACAACACAACTCCAGCGGAGTTGCAGATTCCCTGATCATTTTTATGCGGTTAAAACCGGCTGCCTTACCTGATAAATATCTGTCGGTTAAAACCGACGGCAATAGATATAACTCTTAATAAAACAATGAGATAGCAGCATTCCATCTATTGCCCTCCCACGCAATCCCCCACACTGCGCCGGCGGCGGGTTGGTGTGCTGCAGGTCACTATGCTGCTTGTTTGTGAAAGGTGAATACCCCCTGCGATCAGGCTTTGCGATGAATTTCAGAATTAGTTATACTGTCCCTTTACAATCCGATTATCATGTTAGTCCGCTTATTCCCGAATTACAATTGATAAACTATTTTATGCGTACTGAACATTCATTTGCTTCTGGTTTTATTTGTAAGCTTTTTCACCTCCTGATCAAGATTAGAAATATATTTTTTATCCTCCTCTGCCCTGTATTTTTCATATTCTGCTCTGGCTTTCTCAAGAGCAGCTTTATGTGATATCCTGCCCGGATTACTTAGAATATCTTTTTCACTAATTTTCAGGAAATCATCAAGTTTCTGAATCCAGTCCCTCATCCGCATTGTCTTTTTGTTTAACGCCTGAAGTTCCGCAAAATCAAGATACATTGAGACTATCAGGTTTAATTGCTTTAACTCTTCCTCATTGAGATAGTTTTTTGCAATCCCAACGTCTTTCTGAGTTATGTAGCTGCCACTGAAATTTGTAAGCCCCATCATTGTTTTTGTTGAATCGGCCCTCTCATTTATCAGTTCTGCAGCTGTTCTGCCATGAACCGCAAAATGCATTTTTTCTGAACTGTGGCAAAGAATTCACTTGTAAGTTTATCATCACTATTATAATCAACACTTGTGGCGTAAATAGCTTTTATCTTCTCGTAGAAATTTCGCTCACTGCTGCGTATATCCCTGACTCGCTGAAGCAGCTCTTCAATATATCTTGATCTCCCCCCTCCTGTTTTAAACGGCTGTCATCAATTGTGAATCCCTTTACAATGTATTCATGGATTCTTTTTGTAGCCCATTGTCTGAATCTGGTGCCCTGAAGAGACTTTACCCTGTACACAACAGATATAATTACATCAAGATTGTAGTAGTTTGTGGGTTTCGTAGAAAATTCGGTATTTCCGAATTTTCTCATAGTACTCTCTTCTTCCAGCTCTTTTTCTTTATAAATATTTTTGATATGTTCATTTATTGTAGCTTTTGCTTTCCCGAAAAGATTAGCTATCTGCTCCTGCGTAAGCCAGACTGTCTCATCCTCAAGGAGCACATTAATATTCACAGTCCCATCGTCAGATGTGTAG
>CAYPMQ010000534.1:0-1509 GCA_964411625.1 uncultured Ignavibacteriaceae bacterium | reverse complement strand
GCACCGGTATGCTGAAAGATTTATCAGTCTTCTGAAACTCAATATCGCTGAAGACCTTTTCACGCCCGTAAATCCCTTCGGAAGCAAAGTAATACCCTATATCTTTGAGAGGGGTTCTGGTGAGGTTCTTAAACCCGCCAAGATAGGCAGTAAATCCTTCAAAGAACGGCTGACTCGCCTTTTTCAGATTTTTATTTGTGTAAAGATACAAGAGCTGCTGAGCCAGCATCGCATAATCCACATTATGGATTGTGTAAATCTCATCAAATGATGACATAAAAAAATTGCCGTTTCTTACCCCCGTCATCTTCTCCAGTTCTTCCTCACTCTGACAGAGTATATATACCAGCCGGTTCTTTATAAGGTTCTCACCAAATGTTTTATCAAGGCCCATTTCTTTTATAAAGTGACGGATAAACCCGTCAAGTTTCTGAGCCGAGTAAAAATTATAACCGTCAACATCCCTTATATAAAATGTGATATGATCTGTATCTCTCTTCTTCCAGTACTTTACAAAATAACGGGATGAGTTGATCAGTTTGTTGTTTTCGAAATAGAGGGTGGTTTTTAATCCGCCATCTTTTACTTCAAGGTGAACACGATAGAATTTTTCGGGGAGATTCTCGATTTTGTATTCATACTTAAGATTTCCCGCTTTAATTTTTCTGAGAAGTTCGGCGGTAAGTCCGTAATCGGAAAAGAGCTTATAATCACCCTGGCTGTAATCTTTTCCAAGTCTTTTGGAATAGCTGAGTGCCGCAGTATCAATAAATCGGAAAGCTTCTTCCGAATCTGATATAAGCGCATCCATCAGTCCCGTTACAACCGAATCACGGGATTGTGCGGAAATCCCCCGGCTTAGAAAAAGGATAAACAAAAGGAATAAGTATATCTGTCTCATATGACTCTGAAATTAATTTTACTTAATTGTGCCACTAATAAAAAACAGGAGAACCTGATTTAAAGTTTTTTAAGCCTGATTTTCAGAGAGTTTGAGACGACTGAAACCGAACTAAGTGACATGGCAAGCGCAGCTATCATGGGATCAAGCATTCCCGCAGCGGCAAGTGGTATCCCGATAATATTATAAAAGAATGCCCAGAACAGATTCTGCTTTATTGTGGATAGGGTTATTGCCGAAAGTCTGATCGCCTTCGGGACATCTGATATGTGACCCGATAACACTGTTATCTCCGCAGTTTCTATTGCAGCCTCGCTTCCGTGGCCCACTGCTATAGAAACATCGCTTTTTGCGAGCGCAGGGGCATCATTTACGCCATCGCCTATCATACCGACTTTATGCCCTTTCAACTGAAGTGCGGCGATATAATCGGCTTTACCCTGCGGCAGAAGACCCGACTGAAATTCTTCCACTCCGGTAATTCCCGCAACTCTTTTTACATTTTCATATGAATCACCCGAAAGCATTACTGGCCTGATACCCATTGCCTTAATCTCACTTATTGCTTTCTCTGCACCTTCGGCAACCGAGTCTTCAATAAACACAAC
>CAYPMQ010000533.1:0-1515 GCA_964411625.1 uncultured Ignavibacteriaceae bacterium | reverse complement strand
AGCAAGGTGGGTCCTATCAAGTGGCTGGAGCCGGGAACCGATACAAAAATTGAGGAGCTGGCAGAAAGAGGGGTGAAAAATCTGCTCGTAATACCTATAAGTTTTGTATCAGATCATATTGAGACCTCATTTGAGCTTGATATTGAGTACCGCCATGTTGCAGAACACGCCGGGTATGAAAACTACATAGTTATGGAAGGGCTCAACGGCCAGGATACATTTATTGATGCACTTGCCGATATAACTTCGAATTCAATAAATCAAAATGATTCATGTAAAATTTGTCTGAGTATAAAAGGAAATGATAGTAGTCATTGCAGGCGCAGGAATTAGTGGTCTTGCCACGGCATTCTGGCTGAAAAAAGCCGGTGCCGAGGTAGTGGTTCTCGAGAAAAGAGATAAGGTTGGCGGCAGTATGCGAACCATTGTAGAAAACGGCTATCTTATTGATTTCGGGCCCAACAGCGCTCTTGAAACAACACCACTGATAAAGGAAATTGTTGATGAAACCGGGCTCACCGGTGAAATAATGTACGCCGATGCAAAGGCATCGAAAAGATATATCCTTAAAAATGGTGAGCTGATGCCTTTGCCTATGAGTCCTCCGGCATTTATTAAGACAAAACTCTTCAGTACGAAGGCCAAATTCCGCCTGATGATGGAACCGTTTATAGGTAAATCACAAGACGGTTACTATCAGAGCATTGCTCAGTTTGTTGTAAGAAGGCTGGGTAGGGAATTTCTCGATTATGCTATCAGTCCCTTCGTCTCGGGAGTTTTTGCAGGTGATCCCGACAGGTTATCGGTAAAATCCGCATTTCCCAAATTATACAGGCTTGAGGAACTGTACGGAGGTCTGATTAAGGGAACCATTAAAGGTGCCGGTGAAAGAAAAAAGAACAAGGAAAAATCAAAGCAATCCGCAAAAATGTTCTCCTTCAGAAATGGCATGACATCGTTCCCTGAAGCAATAGCCAGGCACCTCGGGTCAGGAATTATCTGCGGCGCCGAAATAACTGAAATTGAAAAAAACGGGAATGAAATTAAAATCATTTACTCACAAGGGGGAGAAGTTAAGGAAATAAAGGCGGATAAATTTCTTTCCACAATGCCTGCCCGTGCAGCGGCAAACCTCCTTGGTGAAATTGATCCGAAACTATCAGAGCATCTCAGGGAGATTTACTATCCGCCCGTTAAGGTACTTTATCTCGGTTATAAAATTTCGGATATACCACGTCCTCTTGACGGATTTGGTTTTTTGATCCCGGCAAAAGAAAGACGCACATTTTTGGGTGCAATCTGGAGTTCGGTTTTGTTTCCAAACAGAGCGCCCGAGGGAAAGGCCTGTTTTACTCTTTTTGTGGGGGGAGCAACTAAACCCCATCTCTTTGAACAGCCGGATGATAAGCTCAATGCCCGGGTTATAAATGAGTTTTCAGAAATTATGGGAATCAAAGCTGCTCCTGATCTGGTGAAGGAACTTTTCTGGGAGCAAGCTATTCCGCAGTATAATCT
>CAYPMQ010000532.1:0-1538 GCA_964411625.1 uncultured Ignavibacteriaceae bacterium | reverse complement strand
TCAGGAGACAGGAGACTGGACACAGGAGTCAGGAGACGGGAGACAGGAGACGGGAGACAGGAGTCAGGACGCAGGTATGCAGGAATCTTGAAACAAGAAACAAGCTACAGGGGAAAAGCGCTTTAGACCGGAGATATGAAAAAAAATATATAGTCTGATATTTCTGAATATATACATAAAATTACATTAGATTCTAAGAGGTTACTTATGGATAAAATAAACAATAATTTTTATACCAAGACACTTGATTTTTCATATAAGATTATGAAATTAGGTGATCAGCTTAAAAGCTCAGGACTTGATTACTCACTTATCAAACAAATTCTAAAATCAGCCACATCAATCGGGGCTAATTTTGCAGAATCCAAGGGTGCAGTTTCTGATGCTGATTATATAAATAAATTATCCATCAGCTATAAAGAGTCTCTTGAAACCAAATACTGGCTGGATCTTTTTCTTTTAAGTAATCATATATCAAAAGATATTTACGAGGACTGTTACCCGGATTGTGATGAGCTTTCAAAAATACTTTTTTCAATGATCAAAAAAGTTAAACATAAGGAATAAAATATATTTATCTGTCCTCTGTGTTCATTCAGAATAACCATATGATTTTTCTCCGCTTTAATTATTTATTAAATTGTACCCGGAATATTTTATTTCAGTTTCTGGCGTGTTTATGGCAAAAATATTAATAGTGGATGACGAACCTTCAATGAGACTGGGGTTAGTGGATAACCTTGAATTTGAAGGACATGAAGTTGACGATGCATCTGATGGTGAGAGCGGGTTAAATAAAATCATCAATGGAAAGTTCGACCTGATTATTCTTGATGTGATGATGCCAAAACTATCAGGTTTTGATGTCTGCAGGAAGATAAGACAGCGTGGTATAGAAACACCGGTTATTCTGCTTACTGCAAAAGGAGAGGAGATTGATAAAGTACTGGGACTTGAACTTGGTGCAGATGATTATATCACCAAGCCATTTTCACTGAGAGAACTGCTCGCCCGGATAAAGGCAATCCTCAGAAGAGCGGGTAAAGATGCATCATCGGATGAGTTGATTAAAATAGGTGCTCTGGAGGTCAATTTTTCTTCCTATTCAGCCTTTGAAGGTGGTTCACCTGTTCAAATGTCACACAAAGAGTTTGAGGTATTACGCTTTTTATGGGAGAACCGAAATCATACTGTGAGCCGTGATAAACTTCTGGATGAGGTGTGGGGGTACGAAGAAAGTCCGACAACCAGAACCGTCGATAATTTTATACTTCGCCTAAGGCAAAAAATTGAGGTTGATTCAAATCATCCCAAGATTATTTTAACTGTCCATGGCGTAGGTTACAAACTCCTTGATTAAATCAGAATTTCTCTCATTTCAGAAATCTTTGCCCGGCATAAATCTCTCAAGTTCTAAACTTTGTGCCCTGAATCTTATATCCCGACAATCAGTATTCCTGTGTCCTGTAAAACGTTATCCCGATTCCCTGTATCCTGATTCTTGATCCTGTCTCCTGTATCATGTCTCCTGTTTCCTG
>CAYPMQ010000531.1:0-1553 GCA_964411625.1 uncultured Ignavibacteriaceae bacterium | reverse complement strand
CGTTTTTGATGCCGCCGTATTTGTTTACATATTTTACGAAACTGTAGGAGTAGGGCAGTCAGAAGTGGATATTGCGAAGGCGGCAGATACAACCGCAGTGGTTCTTGTTCCTGAATCGGGTGATGCGGTGCAGGCCATGAAGGCTGGTCTTATGGAAATCGCAGACTTTTTCATTGTAAACAAGGCAGACAGGCCGGGTTCCGAACAGGCAGTTTCTGCAGTAAAGACAATCCTTATGCTTCGTGCACACGATGAAAATTCATGGATGCCTGATGTCATTAAAACGGTTGCACAGGAAAATAAAGGCATTGACCTTGTTTTCAGAGAGCTTCAGCGTCATGCAGAGCACCTCAGAAGCAAAAATCAGTATCAGATACGAAGAGAGAAAAGGGCTAAAGAAAGAATCAGGGAAATAGTATTCAGTAAGATAGTCACAGAAATATGGGAAACAAGCGGTGAACAGGTGCTGGCTGATTCGCTTAAAAAGGCAATAGACGGTGAAAGTTCTCCTTATAATATAGCAGACGAAATAATAAAAAACTATAAATCATCTTTAAGAGAGGTAAAAAATGGTTGATGAGTCTGTAGATAGCAGATTTCTTATCGGATTCACTGAAGAGCAAAAGGTTATCAGGGATACGATAAAAGATTATGCAGATCATGTTATCAGACCAAGAGTCATGGAATTTGATGAAGCTCAGGAATTCCCCGTTGCAATACTCCGTGAACTGGGGGAAATGGGATTCATGGGTATTCTGATCCCGGAAAAATACGGAGGATCAGGTCTTGGTTATATTGAATACGCACTTATAATAGAAGAACTTGCAAAAGTTGATCCTTCAATCGCTCTTTCTGTTGCGGCACATAACGGTTTATGCACCAATCATCTCTATATGTTCGGCAGCGAGGAACAGCGGGAAAAATATCTTCCTGATCTAACTTCAGGACGGGTGATAGGAGCATGGGGTCTGACAGAGCCGTTTTCCGGAAGTGATGCCGGTGCAATGAGAACAACGGCTGTTAAAGAAGGCGGAGTATGGATTGTTAACGGCAGTAAAAATTTTATTACTCACGGTACTTATGCAGACACTTCTGTTATTATGGCCATAACAAATAAAGAAAAAGGCCGAAAGGGTATTTCAGCCTTCATTGCCGGCCGGAATTATGATGGATATTCAGTGAGCAAAAAAGAAAACAAACTGGGAATGAGAGCAAGCGATACCGCTCAGTTATCATTCATGAATCTCAGTCTGCCTGAAGAGAATCTGCTTGGAAATGAAGGTGAAGGATTTATTCAGGCGATGAAAGTTCTTGAAGGAGGAAGAATATCAATAGCCGCCCTTTCATGCGGACTTGCACAGGGTGCTCTTGATGCTTCGGTAAAATATTCATCAGAACGGGTTCAGTTTGGTAAGCCCATTAATTCATTTCAGGGTATTCAGTTTAAGCTGGCTGAGATGGAAACTAATATAAATGCTGCCAGATTAATGACTTATCAGGCCGCAACCGCTAAGGATAAAGGGCAGCCTATTGCAGATATTGCTGCAAAGGCT
>CAYPMQ010000530.1:0-1562 GCA_964411625.1 uncultured Ignavibacteriaceae bacterium | reverse complement strand
CCCGCTGATTCTGAGAATAAATACCTGTTCCGGGCAGTCTGGGCTCTCCTGAAAAAATCTTCCGCCTCTTTAAAGGTATGTCTATTTTATTAGTATCATCTTCTTAGTGTCAGCAAACGAACCTGCAAGAATTTGATAATAATACACACCTGAGGGTAAGTGCCCCGCATTAATTTCTATTTCATTTTCGCCGGGCTGTTTTTCTTCATTAACAACAGTCATGACAAGATTGCCTGCCGCATCAAATATTTTCAATTCAACATATAAAAGTCCGGGCCCGCTTTTTATACTCTGCAAATCCGGAATGGTGAACCGGATCCTTGTTGTCGGGTTAAAGGGATTAGGGTAATTCTGAGATAATTCAAAATCTGAAGGAGTTGATTGTTTATCGTTTACACCTGTTGAAAGCCTCCCCGTGTATTTATAGATCGTCTGCCCGGAAGCAAATCCCGAAAGTTCATTTATAAAGAAAAACCTGTTGATTCTGACACCAAAATTTGCAGGCTCCCAGGTGTCACCGCCGTCAGTTGTCATGAGGGTGGTTTGAATGCTGTTGCCGCCAATCCAGCCAAGAGTATCGTTTACGAAACCGATACCCTGCGAGTAATAATTGGCTGCATAAAACTGCTTTTCAAAAAATGAGGCTCCACCGTTGGTTGTTTTAATAAAATTACTTGGAGATCCCTGGTTTCTCTGAAGGGAGATATAACCTGTATTACGGGAGGGAAAAGAAATCTTCCAGCACCACTCTCCTGCCCGTGATGACCAATATTTTGTACTCCAGTTAACGCCTCCATTGGTGGTGTATAAAATCACTCCTCTTGATTGTGCATGATCGGAATTAGTGAGTCCGACTGCAATACCAGTATCGGCATTAAAAAAATGAACATCTACAAGACCTGCGGCTAGTGCCGACATATCTTTTGATATCCATGATAAACCCCCGTCTGTGCTTTTCATAAAAACGCTGGGACCTCTTACTCTTCCAACCGCAAATATAAGATTGCTGTCAAGTGCATGCATTCCGCACACTCCGCGGCCAAGCGGGCCTTCAATGTTTGTAACGGGGTTCCATACAGAACCACCGTCAGAAGTTCTGTAAATAAGAGTGGGATCTGTTATTGATGCTCCGCCGTACTCATCAGGACCAAGATTGCCAAGAAAGCCTATGCGTTCATTGCCAAAAGCCACACTTCTGAAAAAAGTAGAATCACTATAAAATATTCTTGTCCAGGTTACTCCGCCGTCAGTGGTTCTGTGAGCCTCCCGTGCTCCTGAAGCAGTAAAACCTAACTGCGGAGTAACAAACACAATGTCATTTTTTCTCGGTCCGAAAGGAGCATTAGGCACATCACTCCATGAAGGTATAATCTGAGAAAATAATACAGCGCTGAAAATCAGCCATGCAGTAAAAAATGATGAAGCATGCATATATTTCTCCGTGAAGAAAATAGATGGTTAGTAAATACAAAATATGAATAATTGAAGAAAAAGGCTATTTATTAAAAAATCGTATGTTTTAATCATGATCTGATAGAAGAGATTGAAATATCAAGTATTGG
>CAYPMQ010000529.1:0-1574 GCA_964411625.1 uncultured Ignavibacteriaceae bacterium | reverse complement strand
CGACAATTCCCTGTGTCGGAGTAAAAAAGTGCAGATCTTAAAAATCATCATCCGGCCCGGTTGTTGATTTCCATTTAACGACGCCATCTGTTATTTTTAGTACAATCCTGTACTTTCCTCAGGTATTTATCATTTGGCGCAGGGTTCTGAGAGTAAAATCTCGTGGGGATCTATCCGAAAAGCAACGAATTAAATAAACAGACCAGGAACAAAAGGAGCAGTTTTTGTCTCATTCGTCAGGCCTTTCAAAGTGATCTTTTAACGTACAGCAATCCCCTTATATAAGCAGGATATTCTCTGCATGCCATGTATGTATTATATGGAATGAGGCAATATTAAAATAAGAATATAATGAGGTGAGGTAAAAAGTCTTATATGGAGTTCTTTGATGAAAACCATGAAATCAAGGAGATTTGCCTTTGCCTGTAATCCAAGTCACACTGAAAAGTGAAAAATTAATAAGTTTAATGCCAAAATTATAAAACATTAACCATTTAGGGACTTATTTAATCTTACTCTGTACAGTTAAAAGACAGGATCATACCTTTTATACGGTAATGATGTTCAAAATTCCGGAAAAGAACCTTCGATGTTGTTTCCTCAGAGAATTTAAACATCGCAAATTCAGCAATGGCGGAGTTAAAGGAGTTTCAGAATGGCCGCTATTAGTGTAATATCTTTGCCCCTGCGTTAAAAATCAGCTTAAGAAAAAAGTCCGGCATTCCGCCGGACTTTAAAATATAATTTTATAATCGTTTACTTCTGCAGAAGCATTTTTCCTGTTCCCGTGAAGCTTTTTCCTGTAGGTGAAACAGCTGTCATTTTGTAAATATACATTCCGCTGGAGAGATTTGAGGCATCAAAAGTAATTGAATAATTACCTTTAGCAAATTCCTGATCAGCGAGAACAGACACAAGTTCACCGGTAGTATTAAACACTTCGAGTTTCACAAATGCCTGTACTGGCACAGTAAATGAAATTTTGGTTGAAGGGTTAAACGGATTTGGGTAGTTGCTGCCGAGTGCAAAGTCGGTAATAACTTCAAAATCAGCCTCAGTAACAGTTGAATATTCGAATGTACCGTCAAAATCGATCTGCTTGAGTCTGTAATAATTAATGCCCGATTCAGGGCCGGCGTCTGCAAATTTGTAAAAGCTGTAACCGGTGGTAGTACCACTGCCGTTTACAAATCCGATTTTGGTGAAATTGTTACCGTCAGTGCTTCTTTCTATTTCGAAGCCCATGTTATTGGTTTCTGTAGCGGTAAGCCAGTTAAGAACAATTTCGTTACCTGCAGCTTGCGCCCCGAAAGAAACAAGCTCAACCGGTATAGGAGGGAGTAAGGAAGCAGGGGTTACATAATGGCAGCTTGATCCCGAAATAAGTGTCCTTACAATCTGGTTTTGTGCATTGATCTCATAATAACCGCCGCCGTTTGCAGTAGCATAATTACCATTGCCGAGCTGCATGACACCGCGGTTTGCAGTTACTGCGTTAAGGAGAAGAAGCTGATTTCCGAGTGAGTCAATAACCCTTAATCCGCCGCCGACACCAAAATCAGCCACCACCAGGG
>CAYPMQ010000528.1:0-1590 GCA_964411625.1 uncultured Ignavibacteriaceae bacterium | reverse complement strand
TGTTCCTTTCGGTGCTTGAACACTATTACGGGGTTCAGCATAAAGATAAATTTGATATATTATTCGGAAGTTACTACATAGGCAGAACTTCTTCTCCTCTAAGGAACAGCTACCATACCCTGAGATTCGATTTTTCAGGTATAGATACTGAATCCGAAAGAGATATAAAGCGTTTATTCAACGAAAAATTGCTCATTGGCCTCCGTGAGTTTACTTCCTGTTATGGATTCATAAGCGGTGATCAGATTTCGGAACTGGGCAAAAAGACTTACCCGAGTGAACTTTTCGGCTCATTTTTATCAATGCTCCTTACTGCAGGATTCAGTTCAAAAATCTACCTTCTTATAGATGAGTATGACCATTTCACAAATGAACTTTTTTCTTTCAACCATGAGCATTTCAGGGAGATAGTATCAGGAAACGGGTGGGTGAGGAAATTTTATGAAGTGATCAAGCAGTTCACGGGTTCAGGACTTATTGACCGCTTTTTTGCAACCGGTGTAACGCCTGTGACACTTGACAGCATGACAAGCGGATTTAATATCGGGAGAAACATCACCCTTGAGCCTGAATTTAATGAGATGGCAGGATTCACCGAAACTGAACTTAACGAACTTATTCAGGGCACAATATACGAGGAAGAGAGATTTGATATTGATCAGGTTCTCACGGATATGCGCACCTGGTTCAACGGCAGCAGGTTCTCACCCGGAGGGGGGCAGAGACTCTATAATCCTCAGCTTGTCATCAGTTTCCTCTCTGCTTTCAGCACCGATTATACATACCCCAGAGAAATCAATGATAACAATGTAACCAGTGACTGGAAAAAGATCAGTAACATCCTGATGAAACTTCAGCCGAAGGAAAGAAACAGTATAATTGAAGAGGTTTATGTAAACGAAAGTATTGAGGGAAGTCTTGCGACGCAGTTTAATCCTGAGACACCGTACAGACCTGCAGATGCAATATCGATCCTTTTTTACAACGGACTGCTTACGATAGATAAGGAAGAGTACGGCATAATAAGGTATGTGATCCCGAACTATGTAATAAAGAATATATACTGGGAATATCTGAGGATCAGATATGAGCTGGAATATGATTTTGTTTTTGATCTTACAGGCTACGGCAGGATATTCAGACAGATGGCGGCAGAGGGCAGGATAGATATACTGATAGAAGAGACCAGAAAAATCATGAGCACGCTTATGAGCAGTGATTATCAGAGATTCAGTGAAAGTAACCTGAAGATGATAGTGATATCTCTCCTTTCTCTTAATAAAATGTACATCATCCACAGTGAAATGGAAGTAACAGGGGGCAGGGTTGATCTGTTGCTGACGGCTTATGAACCTTATGAACCGAAGTATCAGTTTCTGATTGAGTTCAAGTATATTAAGATGAAAGATGAAAACACAGGCGGATCTGATGAATCCGGAGGAGTCACAACAAAATATGAAAAGGTTGTGAGTGAGGGTACCGCACAGCTAAAGCGATACATGGAATCGGATTTTATAAAATCCCTCAAGAACCTCAAATGTTATCTCGTCATATTCAGAGGCAAAAATAAAGGTGAGGTGATTGAGGTGA
>CAYPMQ010000527.1:0-1596 GCA_964411625.1 uncultured Ignavibacteriaceae bacterium | reverse complement strand
ACCGGATTTCCCATGGAATATTATCACTTCACCTATGCCGCATACAAAGGGACAAATATGATTGTCTCAAGAACCGGTTATACGGGTGAACTGGGATATGAAATCTATTTTAAAGGGGATGAAGATTTTGCAAACTCTCTCTGGGATGCAGTTTTTGAAGCCGGAAAAGACCTTGGAGTAAAACCTGCAGGCCTTGGGTGCCGTGACTCTCTGAGACTTGAAATGGGATACTGTCTTTACGGTAATGATATTGATGCCGGCACAAATCCGCTTGAAGCAGGACTCGGCTGGATCACAAAACTCGGTAAAGAAAATTTCATCGGTAAAGAAGCCATCTTAAGGAGCAGGCAACAGGGCATGAACCGCAAGCTGACAGCACTTATTGCCGATGCCAGGGTTTTCCCCAGACACGGTTATGATGTAGTGTGCGGAGATGAAAAAGCAGGTATTGTAACGAGCGGTACATTAAGCCCCATGCTTGATAAAGGTATTGCTCTGGCTTATGTGGATAATAAATTTCTTGATGGTGAACATCAGTTGTCTTTTGCAATAAGAAACACAAGCGTTCCCGCAAGAATCGTTAAGTTACCTTTTATTAAGAAATAATGATTATATATGAGGGTGAACGTCGTTTTATCTCCTAATCAGGCAGATGAACTTTATTTTACAGGGAAAACAGCGGTAGTTATTGATGTTTTGAGAGCAACCACCACTATACTGACAGCTCTCAATAACGGGGCAAAGGAAATCATTCCGGTGGCCTCGCTTGAGTTCGGAGCAAAAATTTCTGCCAATTCTTTCGGCGGAAAGATTGTCAGGGGCGGTGAGAAAAACATGCGGAAAATAGAAGGGTTTGATCTCGGCAACTCTCCGCTTGAATATACAAAAGAAGTGATAGAGGGTAAGACTATTGTCTTTTTTACGACAAATGGTTCAAAATCAATAGTCAAAACCAAATTTGCTAAGATTACATATATTGCGGCATTTCTTAATGCCCGGGCAGTTGCTGAAAAGCTCGTCGCTTCAGGTGAAGATGTTGAAATAGTCTGTTCGGGACGCGGAGGGGAATTCAGTTATGAAGACACTCTCTGTGCCGGCTATATTATTAAACTGATTAAAGCCGCGGGCGGCAGCGATATCATTCTGAAGGATTCGGCTCGGGCAGCAGTTACATTATACGAAAATGCGGCTGCAAAACTTACTGAACAGATTAAAAACTCGGAACACGGACTGCTTCTGAGAGAAGCAGGTTTTGGTGACGATATTGATTTTAGTGTTGAGCTAAACACTATTGATTCGGTGCCCGTATTCAGCAATAACAGTATAAAGAAGTAAATTTTCCTGCTGTCATATCTGTTTTTTATCAGGGCAACCTGAAAATACACGGATATGACAACTTTTTCTTTAAATTTTCACTCATCAATTATTTAACTTTCATCAGGATGGCAAAGAAGAAACCGGCTGAAAAAAAGACCAGCTCCCAGAGCTTTACGCTTACCTTGGAAAAGAAAAAGAAGATTTTCGGATTCGGGCTTTTCATTTTCGCTCTGATGATGCTGCTTAGCGTTATCTCATTCTCAAGCAATGATGTAAGGC
>CAYPMQ010000526.1:0-1629 GCA_964411625.1 uncultured Ignavibacteriaceae bacterium | reverse complement strand
TGCCTAAGCAGATGAGCAATGATGAAATTGATGCTGCAATTGCAAAAATTGCTGCCGAGGTGGGGGCATCAACCAAAGCCGATTTCGGTAAACTGATGCCCGTGGTTATGAAAGAGCTTAAAGGCAAAGCTGATGGTGGAGCAGTTAAAAGTGCAGTAGAAAAGTTTCTGAGTAATGCTTGAACTGGCTTGATCTGATTTTGATCTTACTTACAGGCATAAGTTTTCTGCTTGGTTATAAAGACGGCTTCATCAAAAAGCTGATAGGGGTTATAGGATTTTTTTCTGCCATAGTTCTCGGAATATATTTCTCAGGACCCCTCTCAGGAATTGTCTCCGCAATCATTGATCCCGACCGGAACACTGCCCGTATAATTGCGGGCTTTCTGGTCTTTGTATTAATTTCTTTTTCAGCCTCACTGCTAAAAAAGAAACTTAAACCCGATGATAAAGTTAACAGCCTGATCAATAATATCACTGGCGGAGCAGTGGGAGCACTGCAAACTCTTTTCTTCATAAGCGCAGTTCTGTATATAGCCGGTTTACTGGAATTTCCTTCTAAAAACGTAAAAAAAGGATCCCTCTTTTATACGCAGGTATATTATCTGCTGCCCAGGACTGTGAACTTATTTGTAAAATATTCACCTACTGCTAAAGAAAAAATAAATAACATCATTCAGGATAAAGATTCTTCAGGTGTCACAAAATAACATTTTCGAAAAACTTGAGTACAACAAAGTTGTAACATATATTTCCCGCTACTGTTACACAGAGCCGGGCAAACAAAAACTCATCTCCTCGCTTCCTTTTGGTACCATTTTTGAGGCAGCAAGAGAAGGACAGAAAGTTTCAGAAGCAAAATATCTCATCACTGAACATGACCCGCCGCCGCTTGAAAATATTTCAGATCTGAAGCAGGATCTGCATCTTTCAAGAGTTGCCGGAGCAGCACTCCCGGTTCATAAAATTGTGCAGATAGCAGCGCTTGCAAATATCTCCAGACAACTCAGCCTTTATCTTAAAAAGAACATGGAGCATGCCCCGCTTCTGTCTGAATATTCTGATTTCCTTTATTCAGAACAGATAATACAGCATCACATTTCAAGGATTATTAACGAAAATGAGGAAGTACGTGATTCGGCAAGCAGGGAACTTCAGAGTATCAGGAAAGATATCATCTCCAAATCTGATGAGTTAAGGAAGATGGTTCAGAGGATCTGCAAAAATCTTGCGGATCAGGATATTATCCGTGAAAACTACATGACTCTGAGAGACGGGAGAATAGTTGTACCTGTTAAAGCCGAATATAAACGTCAGATCAGGGGTTTTATCCATTCAGAATCTTCCACCGGGCAGACAGTGTATATTGAACCTCAGGAAACTCTGCTTATGAATAATGATATTGTTTCACTTCACTATGCCGAGCAGCGTGAAATTGAAAGAATTCTCAGAGAACTTACTGCAAGAATAGGTGAATCTGCTCAGGAACTTGTTTTATCACTTGATACTATAGCAGTGCTTGATTCTCTCTTTGCAAGGGCGCAGTATTCAGTTGAATGTATGGGAACATTTCCTGAATTGTCTGAACAGGGTGCAATACTACTGTTTTCTGCAAGACATCCTCTTCTTC
>CAYPMQ010000525.1:0-1630 GCA_964411625.1 uncultured Ignavibacteriaceae bacterium | reverse complement strand
TTTCAAAAGTGATTGAAGAAAAACTGCTCATGATCAACCGAACAGGTGAAAAGATGCTCTATCACCGTATTAACGGACACCTGAAAATGAGGTCAGATCTTAACAAAGATAAATTCCTTCACTTTGTATTTAAGGGCACAAGAGAAAATCAGCTTTTTCTGACAAATACTGTCTTTCAGAATATCACAAATTTTAAACCTGTTTATAACTGGTTCAAAGAAAAACTGAATCTTGCGGCACCTGATTCACGCTTTGAGCCGTTTGAAATGTTTATAGATGACAATAATCCGGTATATAAGTTGTTGAATGAAAAGCTGTTAATGCTTGATACCGGCATAAGCCGGATCGGCGGAGAGGAGATTCCCGTTGAAAACCTTTCCATTCCTGCTGCCTTAAAATTACGGCTGCAGGAAGAAATCAGGGAAGGAATGACTGTGAGAGTGACTGCTGAGTCCACAAATCAGCGCTTCGTAATAACACGCAAAAACGGAGTGCTGATTGCTAAAAAGCTTGCAGCATATCATACCTCACCTGATGGAACTGAAATCAGATTTGAGCTGAATCAGGAATCAGACGGTTCACAGCGGGTGATTGATCTTCTTCCGGTATTTATCAGTCTGGCATCTTCTGATTCAGGTAAAGTATTTGTGATTGATGAGATTGACAGGAGTCTGCACTCAATCTTAACGCGGAGACTGATAGAATCATACTTGGAAGGATGTAATTCTGCCTCAAGATCACAGCTTCTGTTCACAACCCATGATTTAAGTCTGATGGATCAGGATCTTCTCCGGCGTGATGAAATGTGGGTTGCCGAAAGAGACTCTTCCGGTTCATCTCTCCTCTATTCTTTCAGCGACTTTAAAGATGTGAGATATGATAAGGATATTCGCAAAAGTTATCTGCAGGGCAGACTGGGTGGTATTCCCCGTCTGAGAACCGTGAAGACTAGCGTGTCCGGTTTCAACGCTCAAAAACAACCCGGATCGTCTTATGGCGCATAAAAGGAACCGTTTCACAAGACCTCTTGGTAACAGAAGGTACAAAAGACTGTTTGTGATCGGCACGGAAGGCGAAAAAACCGAACCGGAATATTTCTCCATGTTAAATGATTATAAGGCGCTTGTGTTCGTAAAGTGTCTGAAGGGAAATAGGGGTAGTTCCCCGCTCCGGGTACTGAAAAGAATGAAGAATTTCCTGACCCGGGAAAACCTTCTGCCCAATGATGAAGCCTGGCTTGTTGTTGACAAAGATAACTGGAATGATGATCAGCTTGGGCAGCTTCTGGACTGGACTAAGAAATCAGAAAAATACGGACTGGCCGTAAGCAACCCTATGTTTGAATTCTGGCTGCTCCTCCATTTTGAAGATGGGAATAATATCAGAGGCTCAAAAGATGTCATGACCCGTCTGAAACGCCACCTTCCGGAATATGAAAAAGGTATTCATTCGGCTAAATTTACTCAGGATATGATTCTTGCCGCTGTAAATCGAGCCGCTAAAAGGGATACACCGCCTTGTGCCGGCTGGCCGGAATCTACGGGCAGCACTACCGTTTACCGTTTGGTTGATAAGATAATCAAATTCTGAATGAATATTGGGCGCTGTTATGCATATTACTAGATCATTT
>CAYPMQ010000524.1:0-1639 GCA_964411625.1 uncultured Ignavibacteriaceae bacterium | reverse complement strand
AAAAAGTGACATACCTCATTAAACTTTCAAGATCACTGATTAGCATAATATACTGCTTATTTACCGGTCTGTCTTTAATTTTACCAAGTTTGGCCATCGCATCATTATTAAACGGATTTGCTCCCAGCCCGTAAATAGTGTCAGTAGGGTAGATGAAAATACCCCCCTCATAAAATATTTTCACTGCCGCTTTTACGGCTTCACCTTTATTTTCGTCAATATTTTTTATGAGAGTCTTATTTTTTTTTATCATTTAAAATTTCCTCGGCTAACCTGATAACTTCGCCGGAATCAATGTCATAACCGCATTTGAAATGACCTGCCGGGCATTCTTTGTATCCATGAATACCGCAGGGTCTGCATTTTAGATTTTTCACACCGATAGAATAACTCTTCTCAGAGTATCCCGCAAATCCGAATTCAGGAACCGTTGAACAAAATATCGTGATAACAGGAGTTCCTGCAGCCATAGCCATATGGGTGGGCGCGCTGTCATTTGTAATTAAAAATTCAGATTTACTTATCAAATATACTGATTCTATAAGACTAAACACTCCTGCAGCATTAATTACGTTCTGCTTCCCGTTCATTAAATTATCACAGAGGGCTTTATCTCCTTCACCGCCGCTCAGAATAATTGTAATCCCCATGTCTGAAAAATGATCAATTAATTCTCTGAACTTTTCAGCGGGGTACCTCTTGGTTTCCCAAACAGATGAAGGCGATATAACTGCAAAATGCTGAAAATCGGCTGTAAATTCATCAACCTTTGCCTTTGATTCAGAACTTATAATGATTTGAGGCATTATTTTCCAGCTTTCACCCTCATATTCATTTCCCGTAAAACTGAGAAGTCTTCTTACTTCATGCAAAGCTGGATCGTAACTTATTATATTACTGAAAACTGAAGGAAATGCGGAATTACTGAATCCGAATGTTTCTTTTACACCTGTCTGGAAAGTAAGAATGGCACTTCTGAATGATTTATGAAGAGTATAAATTCTGGTGTAATTCGCTTTACGGAGGGTATGGGCAAAATTAAGAATTGATTTTAATGATTTGCCTGTTTTCTTTTTATCATAAATAATGACTCCGTCAACTGCAGTTGACGCTTCGAATATTTCTGCCGATGTAGGATTGCACACAACATCAATAATGCTTTCACTGTAAATTTTTTTAAGCTCCTGAAGCAATGGCAGGGTCAGAATACAATCACCTATGAATGCGGTTTGTATTACCAGGAATTTGTTCAGTATTTCCAACGGTTGTGCATCCAGAAATATTGTTCGGGATATTTCCTTAGATAGTGTTCAAGTACATTTGTATGACGCTGAGATATTTCCGTTATCTTCTCTTTTTTCCCTTCGGGAAGATTATCAGTGGGCACTTGTTGTAATTCACAGATATAAGTACCATCAGGTTGTCTTACTGTCATTCCCATTATTATTGCTGCACCGGTTTTAAGTGCAATTGCCGCAATTCCCTCATGAATTGTAGATGAAATTCCCATTAAATTAACTCTGATTCCATCTTCAGGTCCCCTTTGGTCACCAGCTATCGCAACAATACCGCCTGATTTCAGTATACCGAAGACTTCTCTGACTCCAAGACCTGTGTAAATCACTTTATTATTAAACAT
>CAYPMQ010000523.1:0-1642 GCA_964411625.1 uncultured Ignavibacteriaceae bacterium | reverse complement strand
GGGTTACTTCATACTTCATTATGTAAAAATCTGAAAGAGTTACGCTGTGAACCGGCTTTTCATTGTCCCAACCTTCATTGCTTCCCATCCGGAAGGTGCCGCCTTCAACAAGCACATAACCATCCGGGATTTCATTTTTACCAATTAAGAAATAATACATCACAAAAATGAGCAATATTGCCATTGCTCCGTATATATAATACTTTAGTTTACTTTTGGGTGGTATTTCCTTTATAGTCACTTCGCTTCTTATTTCCCTTGTTTCAGGAACAGGAATCTCAGTCTTCTTTACCTGTTCCTCAGTTAATTCTCCGGCTGCTGCGGTAATGTTATCAATAGGTTTACCGCACTCTCCGCAAAACAGAGTTCCCGCTTCTGTCTTGCTTCCGCAGTTCCAGCAGTACTTTTCTTCTTTTCCCGGTTTGTTTTCATTTCTGACACCAGATGTCTGATCTTCAACTTCTCCAACCTCATCCATTTGCAGTTTTATCAGTTCATCAATCTCCTTTATGTTCAGACCGGCTTTCATGCCTTCCTGATATATCATCGTCTTTTCATCATACGTAAGCACTTTATCTGCAAGTGCCATCTTTATTACCGGTTCCAGTGATTTTACTGCTTCATTCTTCTGTTTATTTTTATGAAGATCAGCATACGCATCCCTGCTGCTTTTTACTCTTAGCTCTTCATATGCCGCTTCCAGTTTTTTGTTGACATCTGAGAGAGAATAGCCCCCGTGTATTTCAGCGAAACTTATTCCTGTGCTCTCCCGCTCACGCCATCTGTCAAGATATCTCTTTATCTCCTCAAAATGATTTGTTACTTTTTCATTTGTTATTCTTTCTGCCTGTTTTATATCAAGAAACAGCCTTTCAAAATAATCTGGTGAATTGAGCACATCCCAATAAACCCACACTTCATCATAAGGTATTCTGAGGTTGCCGCTCTGCGTTACTTCCTTTATTTTTTCTTTATGATCAGCAGATCCGTTTCCGCTGCTGCCTTTACCTGAACTGTTTTCAGAGGTGAGTTCAAAATCATTTACTGACATACTTTGTCCTTTTATTTCACAATATTTTTGATCGGGATGAATATCCGGTTTTATCAACAGATTAATGCTTTACTAAAAAGTGACCCCGGAATATTTCTATTCACTATTTTACTATTCGCCACCCGGAAACCGCGATCATGGACTTTGAACTCAGGGTTTGAGCCAAAGATATGATCAGGCACCTTTATGGCAACTTTCCGGTCAGGCATTTCATCTTCAGCAAGATAAACCTTACCCATTCACTCTTCATCAGGGAGTGAGATGATTTTTTAGTCTCTTATGCAGTCCATGAGTTAATCCGTTTTATAAATTTTGATTTTATAAACTTTTATATTTTTCACGATATATGCAGACGGTAAAATCTTCTCAATGTTCAATGTTGTTTCCATACAGGCCGAAAAAGTTCGGGGGTTGAAGCAAACTAAGTTTGCTTTGCCACCGGCATTCAAGACTCATTCCAATCATTCTTTCCATTCTGATCAATCTAATCATAAATTTTTTATCCGCGATCATCCGCTCAAATCCGTATCATCCGCGTTTCCAAACCGCTTATGCTGAACCGGGAACAACTCACGAAGCACCGGGAACGCC
>CAYPMQ010000522.1:0-1644 GCA_964411625.1 uncultured Ignavibacteriaceae bacterium | reverse complement strand
GTGTTAACCAGAATATTTGCAACCACTGATTTATTTCTTTCATCGAGCGCTGGGTTGAGTGAATTAATCACGGCATTGCATAATTTATCTTCAAGCTCTTTCTGCGTCACACAGACTGCATCTCCGGTCTTTACATAATTCCCCTCTTCGGGAGAGATGTATCCTTTTACCAGAACGCGGTCAAGATTTACAATGGTGAGCATTTTCTGAAGCCCCTCAACAGACTGACCCATATCAATAAGATGCTCATTAATCTGTCCGCTGATCATCGAATATATTTTAAGGTGGGGATCCGCAGTATTGATTCCATTACTGAAATCATCAATTTCCTTCTGAGAAATGCCCACTGCCGCTAGTTTAGCGTTTGCCGATTTTACCGCAGCAAGAGCTCTCTGATAATCTGCCTTTGCCTTGTCAAGATCGCTTTGTGAACTTATTTTCTGCTGAACCAGGAGAGAGACACGGTCAAAATTGCTTTTGTAATAAGTCTCATCTGCTTTTGCCTGCATATATTCACTAACCAGCGATGCATATTCAAGGCTCTCTATCTCAAGAAGAAGCTGCCCCTTTTTAACATATTCCCCCTCATGCGCATAAATTGTGACTACTCTTCCTCTGAGGGGGGCAGAAACCACATAAACATTCTCAGGAGCGGGATAAACTGTTCCGGGGGCAGTTATTTCGTAATTGACTGTCTCCCTCTTAAGAGTAACAGTTTTAATTGCCAGCTCTTTAACTTGTTTGTCATCAAGTTTCACATACTCAACTGCAGCCTGAGTGCCCTGCCCCGAAAGAGAGGGAGGTGTTCCTGAATCTGCCGCTGCTGTGTTCTTATCAGTCTCCCCTCCGCATCCGGCTGCAAAAAAAGCAAAGATCACAGAAAGAACCAAAATGATCATGTTTCTGATTTTTCTCACTTTATACTCAATAAAATTTTCAATTGTGCACATAAACAACATCCTTGGTTAAAAATCTTTCTAATTCTATAATCTGGTAATAGTAGTCTTTGAGAGAATCAAAATATCTGATCCTGCTGTTAAGATATGTCCGCTGAGAGTTCAGAAGAGTGAGAAGATTTGCCTGCCCCAGCCGGTATGCTTCTAGAGAAAGATCAAGCAGTTCTTTGGATTTCACTGATATGTTATCCTGATATCTGTTAATTGTTCTGAGCGTAATTTCATAACCGTGCCAGGCGTGCTCAATCTGTTTTTTAATTTCGAGTTCAACTTCCTTCTGCTTCCATAAAAGTTCGTTTTTTGCCGCTGAAGCTTCGTCTATTTCACCCGATTGATTCAGAAAAAACCACAGCGGTAACTTAACTCCCACTTCTACTCCATAATTACTATATCCGGTGCCAAAATCCTGCCTGTAATAATTAATCCTGAAATCAGGAAGAAATGAAGACCATGCTTCACTCACGGCGGCATCAGCCGCTGAAATACTCTCGGTAACACTTTTGTAATCGGGCTGGCTTTCAAGAAGTGCTAACGCTTCTTTCTGAGAAATGTTAACGTCAACAAAGACAAGGCTGTCGGGAAAGCGGATTGAATACTTCTGTTCATCGGGATCAAGGCCGATATGATTAAAGAGATTATAACGCGCCTTCATGAAGACTCTTTCTGCATCCGAGAGATCATTCTGAAC
>CAYPMQ010000521.1:0-1653 GCA_964411625.1 uncultured Ignavibacteriaceae bacterium | reverse complement strand
GCCCTTATCACGCCTCTGGCTGCTGACAGGATAAAGATTTCAGGTATTGCTGTTATCAAAGCTTTAGCATCAGGCACCCCTCGGCACGTTTCTTTAGTTGATGACGAATCAAAAAAAGTGGTTTCCATAGGCTGTGATCATAACGGATTCCTGACGAAACAGGTAATCATTAAGATGCTTAAAGATTCCGGATTTGTTGTTAATGACGAGGGCTGTTATGACACCTCACCTGCGGATTATCCTGACACAGCTTTCAAAGTGGCACGCGCCGTTTCAGAGAAAGAAGCCTCCTTCGGTATAGTAATTGACGCAACAGGCAATGCATCGGCAATCGTTTGTAATAAAATCAAAGGAGTCAGGGCAGCGGTTTGCTATAATGAATTCACTGCATACAGTGCCCGCTCGCATAATAATGTCAATCTTCTGGCTCTGGGGGCGAAATCTCTCGGGGAAGAAACTATTAAATCGGTGCTCAAAACTTTTATAAATACTCCCTATGAAGGGGGCAGGCATCAGAAAAGACTGGAAATGATGATCAAAATTGAAAATAATATGCTTAAATAATTTTCTGACCTGTTGCAAAATTTTCCGCCGCTGATTATTTTTGTATTCATCTTATATCCAACTTATCTTTTTTTCCGGTAATCATCAAATAAGCAGCTTTAGGAAAATTAAAACCATTATACTTATCGCTTTGCCCGTCTGATTACATTTTGCTAAACTCCAAGGTATTAATTTGCACATATTAAATTGTAGTATTGATTCTCTTATAAGGCTCGAAAAAAATATAATTCTGCTGAAAATAAAATCCCCGGAAATAGCTTCTGAAATCAAACCCGGTCAGTTCATTAATATCCGGGTCTCAGATACATATTCTCCGTTGCTCAGAAGACCTTTCAGTGTCTGCGACCGTGAAGGAGATTTTATTTATGTCATGTTCAATGTTATGGGTGAGGGCACTAAGATATTAGCTTCAAAAAGAAGAGGAAACAAACTTGATATTCTCGGTCCTCTCGGGCATGGTTTTAACCTGGAAGGGGATTACGATACTGCTGTTCTTGTTATGGGTGGTCTTGGCGCAGCTCCTTTTCCGTATGTGGCAAGAGAACTGGATGGAAAGAAGGAGATTGTTTCGTTAACCGGAGGCAGGAATGAAAATGATGTGATAACTTATGGCCTGCAGAACATCTTCGTTGCAACTGATGACGGAAGCATGGGTTTCAAAGGTAACGTAGTTCAGCTTCTCAGAAAGAATTACGACAGTCTGAAAAATAAGAAGATAAAAATATTTGCATGCGGACCTTCGGCAATGCTAAGAGCGCTTCAGGAATTTGCACTTGAAAAACAAATTGAAGGCGAGGCTGCCACTGAATGTGCAATGGCATGCGGTTTTGGTATCTGCCAGGGCTGCCCCATTGAATCTTCCACAAATAAAGATTCATATCTTCTGGTTTGTAAAGACGGGCCGGTATTTAATTTCAGGGATGTTGTAATATGATGAAACCTGATTTATCCGTGGATTTTCTGGGTATTAAATTCCGTAACCCGATACTTCTTGCGTCAGGAACGGTGGGATACGGTTACGAGATATCAAATTTCACAAATCTGAATACTATCGGCGGAATAGTTACAAAATCCTTAAGTCTGAAACCC
>CAYPMQ010000520.1:0-1667 GCA_964411625.1 uncultured Ignavibacteriaceae bacterium | reverse complement strand
CCATCATACTTTGCAAAAAACGTCTTGTTTGCCCATTCAGCTTTTCTTGCCTGGATCATGTTCAGGCTAAAAATCTTTTCACGGGCTATTGTTGTAACTCCTTCAACAAGAATTTTACCGGGAGTTGCCGACACTGAAGGAACTCTTACGGCTCGTGCAAGTCCTGAAACCCTTGTAAATGCCTCTCTGAAAATATTCACTGATTAACTACCTGTACCGCAAAATAATTATGGGCATCGGAAATGTAAGCGGGGAGATGGGATCCATCATGCACGTTACCCAAGTGAATAAGTTTTTCAGCAACATAGCTGTTTAATCTGAATGGGTACACTTCTGCCGCAGTTATTATTTCATCACGTATTTCTGCCGATAAAGCGCTTAGCTGTGGAATCAGGTTAATATGGTTTTTAATTTAAAGAAAAGAGCATTGGCGGCGTTTTGAGTTTTTATCTTTTACTTATTACAACGAAATTTCAGTATAAACATGTTTTTTTGACAATAAGACGATAAGAGATAAGATACAAGCCAATTGAGTGGAAACAAACTTACTGATTAAAATGGTTTTAACAACGATATCGAAACAACATCAGCGGTTGAAAATATCCCGTTGTTGCAGCACCGGATTATGAAGGCGGGAACCTGATTTATAGCGGGAAATACCCATTTCCCGCTATAAACAGTATAATTTTATCCGTGGGTATCAGTGGGATAAACCATAACATTTAAGGAATGATACTATTTTATCAGTATCATTTTTTTCGTTAGAATAAGATCACCGGTTTGGAGTTTATAAAAATAGATCCCCGAGGAAAGATGGTTCGCATTAAACTTTATATCATGATTACCTGCGCCAAGCTCACCTGAAACCAGCTCTTCAACCAATTCTCCGTTTAAGTTATAAACCGTTAACCTGACTTCGGACTGCTTATTAAGGTAGAATCTTATAACGGTTTCAGGATTAAAAGGATTGGGGTAGTTCTGATTCAAGATATAATTTTGGTAACCTGCACTACCATCATTGACTGAAGTCGAAACCCCGCCTATATGGCCATATAATCCGAGTGATGTACCGGCAAGGAGCTCGTCATAATAGAGGAAATTAATTCTTGTGCCTGACGGATATACATAGCCTGTACTCCACGCTGAGCCTGAAAGAGGGAAATAATAAATCTCGTTATCCACTGCGCAGTAAAGGGTATCTGCTCCCATGGTAACCGCATAACCCTGTTTACCTGAAACAAAAGGAAACCCGCTCACAGGCATGGGTGTCCATAAATTTGTTGTATTCAATGGTTTATAATAAACAACCGGGTGATTAGTCCCTGCATCGGTTCCACAGGCAAAAACCGTATCTCCTGTAGAAGAGATATACAAATCTCTGATTGTTGCCACAATAACGGAGCCGGTACTTGTATTTGATGAAGACATATCCTGTGAAGCTATCCAGCCGCTGCCTGATTTAACCACTCTGTAAACACTGTACGCAGAGGGTGATGAAAGATCATAATACACACCCGCATAGGCTACTGTATCACTTCCTTCAATATTAAAAACCACATCAAAAACATCGGCATCATGGCCGATTGCAGATGCATCCAGCAGAATCTGAGACCATGAACTTCCTCCGTCAGAAGTATGAAACAGACCTCCTTCATTTGCATCATCAA
>CAYPMQ010000519.1:0-1742 GCA_964411625.1 uncultured Ignavibacteriaceae bacterium | reverse complement strand
GCATTACAGACTATATATTTTAAGGGATCATTTGCAGCTGCTGTTAACATCAGCTTTGTGGAAACGGGGAATCCTGCTCCGCCTCTGCCTTTCATTTTTGAATCTTTAATCTCCATAAGGGCTACTTGTCTCCCGAGCTGAATAGCTTTTTTAATGCCATCACCCGGGTTCAGGTTTGAAAAGAGAATACTTCCTTCTCTTACTGTCTTTTTAATAACATTGGGTTCCATAAATCCTCCTATTTCAACCTGCTTAATATCTGACATGCTTTTTCGGGATCCAGCTTTGTATAAACCTGATCATTAACCAGCATTGCCGGGCCCTGATCACAGAGACCGAGACAGTTCGTGTATTCAAGTGTTACTTTAAGATCTGAAGAAGTTTCGCCGAATTTGATCCCGAGTTCCCGGGTAATTGCTTTTTCGATTTCGGGTTTCCCGGCCATGTCGCAGACTATAGTTCTGCAGAGTCTTACGATATTTCTTCCCTTCTGTTCGTGGTTAAAAAAATAATATAAAGAAACGACACTGTAAACCTCAACGGGATGAATATCAAGAACACGGGCTATTTCCTGCTGAACAAAATCAGAAATTGCGTGATACTTTTCCTGTACGTACTCAAGAATTGGCAGCAAAGCCCTTCTTTCATTATTGTACTGGGCAGCAAGTTTTTCAATTTCCGTTGTGAGATCTGACTTTTCAAGCTGCAGCATTTTAAACCTCTGCTGATTTTTTAAGAAGTTCTTTTACCTTTGCAACCAGTACATCCGGAGAGACAGGTTTTTCAACGAAGTCATCAACCGGCACCATGTCACCTTTACCAAAACCAAATCCGAGAGCTTTGGACACTGAACTGTACATCAGAATCGGGGTCTCAATTTTATTCAGTCTTAATCTCTGAGCAAGGAAAAACCCGTCATCCGGCTCATCCATCATTACGTCAAGAATTATAAGATCAGGATGCTTGCTGATAACTAGATCATATCCTTCTCCGGGGTTATTTGCTGTTAGAACTTCGAAACCATGGGCTTTCAGGACGAGGGAACCGGTTTCGAGAATGTCATTATCGTCGTCTATGATTACGATTCTGGACATAAATACACCTGCATTTTAGTGTTGTTTTGTGTTATGTTCATCTATATACGGTAAATAGATTGTAAATCTGGTGCCTTTGCCGTACTCGCTTTCAACCGTAACATTTCCCTGATAATAATCGAGAATCCTTTTTACAATTGAAAGGCCAAGTCCGGTGCCGCTTATTGTTTTTGTGAATTCATTTTTAGCGCGGTAGAATTCATTGAACAGTTTTTCTTTTTCATTTGGCTTTATGCCGATACCCGTGTCTTCAACGGTTATTTCAACATATTTGGCAGATTTGTGAACTGATATGCATACAGTGCCGCCGGTTTTGTTGTACTTGATGGCATTACTTACCAGATTGGTCATCAGGCGTTCAATTTCATTTTGATCCACTTTAATGAGCGGAATATTCTGTTCATAGCTTGTGTTAATCGTTATATTTCGTTTTGCAGCTTCGTTTTCAAACAATAGTATAACTTCTTCAATCACCTTCTGGATAATCACAGGTCTTATTTCTCTCCTGACAGTGTTAAGCTCTGAGCGGGAGATATCAAGCAGATCATTCACCATGTCAATGAGTGTCCGCAGACGTGCTGAGGCACGGTGCAGATAATCTGTTTTTTGTGAATCCTTTGGGTTTGCCTTTTTGGATTACTTGCGACA
>CAYPMQ010000518.1:0-1744 GCA_964411625.1 uncultured Ignavibacteriaceae bacterium | reverse complement strand
ATAATGGGTGATCATTCAAAGGCTGCAATCAACTCACAGTTCAATACAGGCACGGTGGTTGGTTTTTCCTGCAACATTTTCAGCAGCGGATTTCCCAAAAAATACGTGCCTTCGTTTTCGTGGGGTGGCGGAGACCTCACCACCACATTTGACATTGAAAAAAGTCTTGAAACAGCCAGAAGGATGGTTTCAAGAAGAAATAAAAACATCAGCGAAGTTGAAGAAAAACTCTTCAGAAAAATATTTGATTTAACACAAAAGACAAGAAGGAAACTGGGATATCCCTATTAATAGAATATGTTTGAGATACGAGAGCATATTGTGAAAGATTTGTACACGGGAGTGCGCGGGGCTGCGGTTGATATTCTGAACAGGATTGAGCGTACTGATTCATATCTTGATAAATTACTTGATCACGAACTCAGAAACTCTGAGCTTTCAGGGCAGGATAAAGCATTGCTTTACGAACTGGTGCATGGCGTTGTCAGATGGTTGGGAAGGCTTGACTGGATTTTGAGCGGTTTTTATAAGGGGCAGTTTTCAAAAGCACTGCCTATTCTTAAAAACGCACTCAGGGTTGCTTTATACCAGATAATGTTTCTTGATAAGATACCTGATTATGCAATTGTAAACGAGGCGGTTGATTTTGTTAAAAAACTTCAGGGACAGAAACCTGCAGATATTACTAATGCGGTTCTGAGAAATATAATCCGGTCTAAAAACGGGCTCAGATATCCTAATCCTGAAGAGAACCTGACCGGATATCTTGCCGCATATTATTCACATCCTTCATGGCTCGTAAAAAGATGGCTTGAGAGATACGGCCAGGAAGCCACAGAATCTCTGATGCTTGCCAATAATGAGAGACCTTACCTTACATTAAGAATCAATCTCCTTAAGGTTGATAAAACGGAATTTGAAACTCTGCTGAATTCGGTTAATCTCCGTTTCAACACATGTAAATATCTTCCCGATTTTTATAAACTGCAGAATCTCACAAATATTCAGAACTGGCAGTATTTTCAGGAAGGTTATTTTACGATCCAGGATGAAAGTGCCGGAATGGCCTGCAGGCTTCTTGATGTTAATCCCGGGATGGATGTTCTTGACCTCTGTGCTGCTCCCGGCGGAAAAACCACATATCTCGCAGATCTTATGAATAACAGAGGTTCAATCACCTCTGTTGATAAATTTGAAATCAAGCTGAAGTATCTTGAAGCGGCTCTCAACAGACTCGGTATTACCAACGTGAAAACAGTACAGTCAGATATTAAAGAGTTTGAAGGCGGAACCTATGACAGAATCCTGCTGGATGCACCCTGTTCAGGTATGGGCACGCTTTCAAAAAAACCTGAGATCAAATGGAAAAAAGATCTCCTGGATATCAGAAAACTTTCAACGCTCCAGAGTGAACTTATAAGAAAAGCTGCAAGCATGGTGAACCCCGGTGGGGTTCTTGTTTACAGTACATGTACAATTGAACCCGAGGAGAATTTTGAAGTGGTATCAAAATTTCTTGAGGAGCATCCGGAGTTTGAACTGGATAATGCCTCAAAGTATGTGCCTGAAGAAGTAGTTGACGCTAACGGCTGCGTTCAGACAATGCCAAATCTTCATAAGATGGACGGTGCTTTTGCTGCCCGTTTGGTGAGGAAAAGCGGATTATGAATTTTACAAAACTTTCTGAAGAACTTAAACACGCTAGAGAATCGGCTGGAATCTCTTCCGAACAGCTTGCCTCAAC
>CAYPMQ010000517.1:0-1749 GCA_964411625.1 uncultured Ignavibacteriaceae bacterium | reverse complement strand
TCTTGACTAACCCGCTGATCCCGCAGCTTGTCTTAATACCTGACAGGTTAACCCTTCTGAATTCTCATTTTTAATTGCCGCAGCAGACATTACAGAATTTAACAGGTCTCCCGGCTGAGATCCTTCCTTAAAGTTATGATCATAACGGTACAGTTATATTTGAACTACTGAGCAGAAGTATCCGTTAGTTTTTAAGCGGGAAAATAGAATGACCTGATTAAAATAATCATTTTAAATAGTAATTCCGCAGGTTTTTATAAACTATCCGCTCATGAGAGCATACAATCTGAAATGGCTTTATTTTTTCTTATATTTTTAACTGTTTACGGTTCCGCAAACTTTTATGTTTATTACCGCGGTCTGCAGGCTATAGAAAGTCTGCCGATGTGGGTAAAGATTCTTTACTCAGTTGTGTTCTGGTCTGCAGCGGCATTTTACATAATGTCAAGAACATTTCTTGATCTTGATAACATTATATTTGATATAATCTTATGGATAGGGGCAATCTGGTTTGCAGTACTGCTTTATTCCTTTATATATGTTCTCTCTGTTGATCTGATAAGGCTGGGCTTTAAGATATTCTCATTTACACCGGCAGTTCTGTTTCAGAATCTGACAGCAACAAAAATAGGATTATTTTTGGGAGGTATCGGTTATCTGGTACTGGTGATTGGTTACGGAATCTGGAATGCTAACAATATACAGATCAGAACTATAAATCTCACTCTGCCTAAAAAAGAGTCAAATCTTGATTCACTGAATATCGCCTTTTTCTCCGATTCTCATTTTTCACCGATCCTGGGGCCTAAAAAAGTTCATGATATATTAAGAGGAATTGAAGAAATCAAACCTGATCTCATTCTCACCGGGGGAGATATAGTTGATGACAAGGCAAAACATCTCTACCGCCATGGAATTGATCAGGAACTAAGGAAGCTCAAAGCACCGATGGGTGTGATTGCAATTAACGGTAACCATGAATATATTGTCGGCATAAACAGTGCTATGGCCCTTATAAAAAACAGCGGATTTACTCTTCTTCGTGATCAGTTTCTTGTAATTGACAGTTCTCTGGTGATAGTGGGAAGGGACGATAAAACAGCCGATAGATTTGCGGCCGGCAAAAGGAAATCAATTGAAGAAGTCATGAAGGATGTTCCGCGAAACCTCCCCATCATCATGCTTGATCATCAGCCGTATGATCTGCATCTGGTTGAAAAAGCCGGCATTGATCTCCAGCTTTCAGGGCACACGCATCAGGGGCAGATGTTCCCCATTAATCTGATAGTCAGCAGAATTTATGAACTCAGCTGGGGCTATCTGCAGAAAGGCAAAACTCAGTTTTACGTGTCATCAGGAGTCGGCACATGGGGTCCGCCCGTAAGAACCGGATCTGTTTCAGAGCTTATACACCTGAGAATTAAATTTTCCGATGAAAACTGATTTAACAAACCTCAGCAAAAGAATTTTACTTTAATGATTAAACTGATTGATTGCGAGTGCCGGGAATCAGCTCCCGGCATTTTTAATTTAACCGGGAGCAATCAATTATGACTCATTATGTTCCATGCGGTCACGTTTATAAGTCTCCGGATCAGCAGTTAAATTTGACAACCATTGGCATTTCAATATTCCGTATATTTATAATTCACAAAAATTAAAGTTATTAAATGGATTTCTTCGAAAAGTTAAAGAAGATTAAAGAAAAATTTGACCGTATAAATGAACAGCTTTCAGACAGCGCCAATC
>CAYPMQ010000516.1:0-1750 GCA_964411625.1 uncultured Ignavibacteriaceae bacterium | reverse complement strand
CTGTATGATTCTTTATCATTATTTCAACCGACAGGAATATAAAAATGATACCCGTTTTGCTGATTATTTTCTGATCATTACCCCGGGCATTACGATTAAGGACAGATTGTCTGTACTTTTTGTTGACAAAGTTAACAGAGGTATGCATGCAAAAGATTATTACCACCAGCGGTTACTTGTGCCTGCAGCTTATCAGAATTTGTTACAGGGACTCAATGCGCGCATTGTAATCACTAATTATCACACCCTTGAACCCCGCACCTTTCAGGGAAATAAAAAGACTCCTTTTGACGGAAAAAAAGACATTAACGGCAACCCTGCGACCACAGAAAATATTGAAAGTTTTTCTCATGTTATTAAGAGAACCATGAGTTCATTTAAACCCGGGAGTAGACTGCTTGTACTGAATGATGAGGCTCATCACTGCTACAGGCCTAAATCAAAAGGCGCAACAACGGATAATGAAGATAAGGATGAAAACGAAAGAGCGGCAGTCTGGTTTACCGCCCTTTCTGAAATTTCAAAAAAATTTAATATCCGTAACATTTATGACCTCTCCGCCACACCCTATTACCTCAATGGTTCCGGTTATAAAGCTTATACCCTTTTTGGCTGGGTGGTAACAGATTTTGGTCTGGTTGAAGCAATAGAATCAGGTCTCGTAAAAATACCTTTCATTCCGGAAAGGGATAACTCACAGCAAATTGAAACTCCTGTTCTCATGAACATTTATGAGCATGTAAAGGCTGAACTTCCTAAAAAGGGAATGAGAAAAAAGAAGAAAGATGCATCGGATGATAAAACAGATTTTACTGAAGAACCCCCGCAGCTTCCTGTTTTAGTTAAAACGGCTCTTGATCAGTTTTATTCCCACTATAAAAAGTACGCTGAGGGGGTTAGAAAACAGGGAGAGGAGGGACTAAGTCTTTTTACAACTCCTCCCGTATTCATAATTGTTTGTAATAACACCTCGGTTTCAAAGGAAGTCTATAAATATATTGCGGGCTATCAGTATAAAGATGCTAATGGTGAATCTTATACACAGTCTGGCATTATTGATGAATTCAGTAATTTTGACCCCGGCACATTAATGCCAAGACACAAGCCGCCTACCCTGCTGATTGACAGTGATGCGCTTGAAAATTCTGATCAGATTGACGCAAATTTTGAAAAAATCTTCGAATCGGAGATTGCTGAATTCAGAAAAGATCTTGCTTTGCAATCAGGCAGCGGTGCCGCTGAAAAACTGACCAGCGCTGATATTTTGAGGGAAGTTGTAAACACTGTTGGTAAACCACGCAAGCTTGGAGCGCATATAAAGTGTGTTGTATCAGTCTCAATGCTCACTGAGGGATGGGATGCTAATACTGTTACTCATGTAATGGGTTTAAGAGCTTTTGGTTCACAGCTCCTTTGCGAACAGGTTGCAGGAAGAGCCCTCCGCCGAACTAACTATTTCCTGCAGGGTTATGATAAAGATGGGAATCCAACCGATGATCCCAAAAAAATTGTGATCGAAAAATTCCCTCCTGAATACGCACACATAATAGGTATTCCTTTCAAGATGATGAAAGGCGGTGAAACTGAAACCGGCGGCACCAAAAAAGAGATAAAACATATTAATGCAATTCCGGAGAGACAAAAAGATTACGAAATAACATTCCCCAATCTGCAGGGATACAGGCTTGAGAGGCCAGGCAATACCATTACATATAATTTCGATTCAATTGAAAACTTTGAAATAGATACA
>CAYPMQ010000515.1:0-1753 GCA_964411625.1 uncultured Ignavibacteriaceae bacterium | reverse complement strand
ATTAAACGCGACGGTAAAATCATGGAGGTTTCCCCACGTAAGCTGAAAAAGGAACTCCTCGAAAAGCACCCTGAACTGAAGGAAAAACTCAATTACCGGAAATAAATTCTATCAGGGGGAGATTAATTATTAAAACCGAAAATGACGATGATTAAAGACATCACTGATCTATATGAACTTCAGGCCTCTGTAACAGTGCTTGAGAACCCCTCACTCACTGCACAGATTGCAGATCTGATAGGGATGCCTATGGAAAAAGCGCTGAAGTACCTTCCTGAAAAATGGAATGACAAGCTTACCGATATAACCCGTACAGCGCTCAACAAGGCACTTGATATTTCAATAAGCAGCATGGGTCTGTATGAAAAAGAAACCCCTTCAAATTTCATGCACAAGGTGTTGTCAGGAACAAGCGGGGCGCTTGGTGGGGCATTCGGACTGGCTGCGCTTTCTGTTGAACTGCCTGTCTCAACAACAATCATTCTCCGCTCTATTGCCGATATCGCCAAACGGAACGGGGAAGACCTCAGCAGCTATGAAACCAGACTTTCATGCCTTGAGGTGTTTGCACTCGGCGGAAATACCGACAAGGATGATGCCGTTGACAGCGCCTATTTTCTTGTAAGAATGGGGCTTGCTCAACATATCACAGAGGCGGCAAAAGTTTTTGCACATAGAGGGCTGGCGGGTGAGGGTGCCTCTGCGGTCCTGAATTTTATTTCAAAGATTGCGGCAAGGTTTGGCATTCAGGTCTCGGAAAAAGCCGCAGCGCAGGCAGTGCCGATAATCGGTGCGGCGGGCGGGGCTCTCGTAAACGTGATTTTTATGGATCACTTCCAGAAAATTGCCGGCGGACACTTTACGGTAAGAAGGCTTGAAAGAAAATATGGGGCAGAGGCGGTGCGTAAAGAATATGAAAGAATCCTCAGAAATATGAAGAACGAGCTGCATCAGGGAGTGCGTCAGATAGTACTGTTTTGATCTGAGAGCAATGATAGCTTCAATATATTATCGGGGGGTTTTACAATTCAGTTATAACCACTATAGGCAAAGAACAGTTAATAACTTCTTATGTGGCAGGAGGTAAATCAGTCAATTTACGACTTTAAGATTTTTTTATTGTTTTAGCTGCTGTCATGAAATGGCAACAGTTATCACACTTTCATAGTTCTAAATAAAATTAAAGATCATGGGGCAGGTTACGCAACATTGAAACAGGTTGATGCATTGCTTATGACAGCGCGTGTAATGAACTTTTACCCTCGCTTTATCTTATGAGTCCTGAAATTCAGTTCTTTTGCCGCAAAGTTAATCCTTCCCTGAAATCCTTTTATGCAGTTTAATGCCAATACTGCTTAAGTCCATAAATCTGCGATCTCAATAATCATTTCTCTTCTGAATCTGATCAAATCAGGCAGATACTTTTTAAGAATGAGCTTCTGAGAATCGATCTCGTCATCCTGCAACTCCCTGTAAATATGATATATCTTAAATTTGTATATTTCGTTCCATTCTGAGCTATTCAATAACCCCCTTTGCTCAACAATTTTCAGTACTTTTTCTGGCTCCGGAGTATATCTGATTCTTAAGAAATCAAGGTAACATTTCATCATTACAATTGCCTGCTCAACTGCTTCACGGTATCTTCTGATAAGTCCGTCTTTTTCGAGTGCAGTCAGTTCCATGTTCATTTTTCTGAAATCAACTATTCTTCTCAGACAATGGCTGAATACTTTAATATCATGTTGAAGCA
>CAYPMQ010000514.1:0-1759 GCA_964411625.1 uncultured Ignavibacteriaceae bacterium | reverse complement strand
TCTGAAGTGAGTGAGGGGGGAAGAAGTGTTTCACCAAATGATGCATCAACTCCGTCTGTAGCGCCTGTTCCTCTTCCAAAAACTGCGGAACGGGTTTCATCGAGTGAGTTAACTACCCTTATATTTGATGCCCAGTCAATATTGGAATTGTAAACGGTTGACTGAGGATCATAATTTCCCCAGCCAGCATCCCATCTGTTAAGATCGTTTCCGAATGCACCTCTGTATGAAACTGGTGTAAAGAAAGGATCGCTGAGATCTGTAAATGAAGCACCTGAAAGTAATGCTGATCCTGAATTCGGACGAAGATCGGGATTGATGGTATTATAAGGATTCTTTAAGTTGAGTGTTGCGGGTTCGGTAATGGAGTCATTTGCATAGCTTCCTGTATTGAACCAGCCAAAAACATCGAATCCTGAAACGTTTGTACCGGCCTTGATTGAACCTGATACAACATTATTCTTAAATCTGATTGTATCGTTGGTAAGAGCATTTCTTACATTTGTACCGTCTATGAGGATACCACCTGAAGGCCAGCCCATAAAAACGGAATTGTGAATGCTCTGAAGTGTTGATCTTCTTTCATGAACTCCATAGTAGAATAAAGGATTGAAGTTTGTGGAAGTTGATGTCTGTTTAGGGCCTACGAGTGTGAAATTTGAAAATACAGGCTGTGTTCTGGGGGTAAAAAATTCACCGCCTGAAGTATTATCTGATTCAAAAGCTTCTGATCTTGACTGATCTGCAAGCTGAGGATCTCTGTAAGCTATACCAAACTGTATTTTACCTCTGAAACCGAAATCTGTGTCAAAATCATCATCAAGACTTTTGTAAGCAATAAGATATTTTGCATTTACTGTTCCGCCAAACCATTCAAAAGCGTCATCACCTGAATAGCTGACCTGAATATACTCAAGAGTTGTTCCGCTGCCTACACCACCCATGGTTAAACCATTGATTTCGTTATTGGGTAAAAATGCAACGCCGGGGAATTCAATTCTTACGTATCTCATAATACCACTGTTATCAGCATCATTTGTTCCGCCATAGCGGGCATCAACACCACCCTCAATGGCAACGTTATTGCCGGGCTGATTTGTGCTTGCAGAACCACAGATAATTACACCACCCCAGTCACCGGGAGCCCTTGTTCCTGCCGGCTGCTGTGATGTGAAAACGATCGGGTTTGCTGCTGTACCATTAGCAAATATTTTGGCACCTCTTTTGATTATGAGGGTTCCTTTTGATGCTTTATCACCCATAATAACTGTACCTGCAGGAATAGTAATTGAGTATGTTGAATCAACATAAACGAAACCATTAAGCAGGTATTTTTTATTTGCATTCAGAACCACATTCTGAGAAATGTTTCCTGATATCGTGCTGTCTACTGCCGTTAACTGAGCTTTCGTATCGAATACTAAACTCACAACAAGAAGCAGAGTGAAAATAAACGTCGTTAAAATTGTCTTTCTCATCTTCTTTCCTTTGGGTTATTGTTAGATTTTAATTGAAATACCGAGACTGTAAACTGCGCGTCTCTCAAAACTTCTGATCAGCTTATCATCCTGTGTTATCTCTGTCGGTTTTCCCAGAAGATCTTTTAAGCTTAACTTCAGATCAAGATAATCAGTAAGCTTTTTTGAAATACTGAGATCCAACTGTCCGCGGCCCTCTTCATATATATCTGTTCTGTAGTAGGTGGCAACTTCGGTTATTCTTCTTCCGAATTCATTATAAAGAAGAGTTACTGAAAGGC
>CAYPMQ010000513.1:0-1759 GCA_964411625.1 uncultured Ignavibacteriaceae bacterium | reverse complement strand
ATCATGAAGCTTCCATTTCAAGGGAAGAGATTAAAGATGAGATATGGCTGGTATATATTTCAATGAACAAGATGGTGGAGGATCTCAGAGATCTTCTCAGTGAGGTGAAAAAATCGGGGGTTCATGTCACTTCCGGTGTCACCGGAATAACATCATCTATCAGAAATCTTGAAGCATCGGTTGCCGAGCAGGCCGCATCATCAAATGAGGTCAATGCTACCAGCAAGGAAATTACTGCAGCAACAAAAGACCTTGCCAATATGATGAATGATATTATGGGGCTAGCCGGTGAAACCCTCACTCTTGCCAATACCAGCCAGACCGGCTTTGATGAAATGAGTAACACAATGACCACTCTCACAGATGCAACCCGTGATATTTCAGAGAAACTGAAAATTCTTTACCAGAAAACAGGTAACATTAATAACATTCTCACCACAATCACCAAAGTAGCAACACAGACGAACCTGCTCTCACTTAATGCATCTATCGAAGCAGAAAAAGCGGGAGAATATGGTGCAGGATTCTCGGTTGTTGCTAAAGAAATAAGAAGGCTTGCTGATCAGACAGCGGTTGCGGCTCTTGAAATAGAAGAGATGATTAATGACATGCAGAAGGCGGTTAAAGAAGGGGTTATAGGAATAGAGGTTTACAGCAGCCAGACAAAAAATTTTTCTGAAAAGATTACCTTTATTTCGCGCGATTTTGTCAGAATCATCGGGAATACAAATACACTTATACCAAGATTTGAAATGATTAATGACGGAATGCAGTTGAACACAAAGGCTGCAGATCAGATCCGCGAAGCAATGGAGCAGTTAAACGACGTTACCAACCATACAAAAGAGTCTATCTCTGAATTCAGAGAAATTACTGAAAACCTGAATATCGCAGTTGCGAGTCTTCATGCGGTGGTATCAAAATTCAGTTCGGGATCCTGATATGCTTTTTCTTCAGTTTCAGGCAGGCGATAATAATTTTGGCATCGGCGTTGAAGATATCGTTGAAGTGATTCCGCCGGTGAACCTCAAGAGCATTGCCAAGGCTCCTGCTTATGTTCCGGGTCAGTTTAACTACCGCGGTAAACTTGTTCCTGTTATTGACATTTCACTCCTGATCAGCGGAAAGAGGGTGAGAAACCTGCTCAGCACACGAATAATCCTTGTTAAATACGAACTCAGCGACTCAAGAACTGAAACACTTGGTCTGATGTGTGAGCAGGTGATGGATATAGTTGAAACTGAGAACAAAACTTTTGAAACGCCGGGATATCTCTCTGAACAGACTCCTTATCTCGGTAAAGTAATCTATCATAAAAATAAAATTTTTCAACTCGTAAAATGCGGAGATCTCCTGAATGACGATCTCAGGAAAAGACTGTTTTCTGAAAATATATGAACAGCAGTGATTTAGAAATTATTATCAGTCATGTTTGCGGTATAATAGGACTGGATCCTGATTCAGTAGGGTTTCAGTCTGTAAAAAAGGCTTCAGAAAGTTATATTGCATCAAAAGGAATTAAAGGTCTTAGCGAGTTTTTCAACGGAAGTGAAGATCACCCGAACTTGCTGGTAAAAAAACTCCTGGTGCCTGAGACCTGGTTTTTCAGAGATAATGAGCCTTTCAGTTATCTCAAAACCATAATTCAGGAAAGACGGAACACAGGCTTATTCAGGATCCTTTCTGCTCCCTGCGCAACGGGAGAGGAACCCTATTCAATTGCGCTCACTCTTATAGAATCACCGTGCCCCGTCTGCTT
>CAYPMQ010000512.1:0-1760 GCA_964411625.1 uncultured Ignavibacteriaceae bacterium | reverse complement strand
GTTTATAGGCTTCCATCAGCCCATGTACGGCCAGAGCAGTAACAGAATAACTAGCTCTTTTTAATGCCTTTTCTATTATAATGCTGACTGCTGTATCATAATCAACAGGCGAAATATTTGTACCAAAAAGTGATTTTTTTATCATGAACGGGACTTATAAACTGCAAATTGTATTATATTAAAAATATAAAATTAGTGTGTATAAATTATTAATTTTTCAATGAAGATTGCCGCGCTTGTAGTTACTCACAACCGATACAAAGAACTTATTATACTTCTTGATCACCTGCTTGCTCAGACAAGAAAATTAGATTTCATACTGGTTGTCGATAACGGTTCTGCAGATGCAACTCCCTCCATTCTGTTAAATTACAAAAATCAGATTCATGTAATAACCCAGGATAACAGGGGTGGCGCAGGGGGTTTTGCGACCGGTTTAAAGTTCCTTTCTTCATCAGATTATGATTGGATCTGGTGTATGGACGATAATGGGTATCCCGATGCTGAAGCATTGCAAAATCTGATTAATACTCCTGATTTTGGTATTTGTGTTAAAAATTGTCTCGTACTTGATTCACAGAATAAAACTAGCCCATCTTTTTACATGCGAGACTTTGAAAGCAGATATCTTAATGCAGAATTCATAATTAATCACGCTGCATTTATGAATGGCACACTGATACACCGTGGAGTAATCGAAAAAGCCGGTCTCCCGATAGAAAAATTATTTATATGGGGAGATGAGATAGAGTACTTTAACAGAGTATGCAATAAATATCGTTTTCCGGTAATTACAGTCAATAATAGCATCTTTTATCACCCATCAGGAATTGACATCTATTCAACAGAGTGGGCACCGTCGGATTTCTGGAAAATTATATATTTTGTAAAAAATCTGCCCTGGAGCTACCGCGATAGGACGGTACTGCTCTCAAAATCATTCCTTCTCAAGTGGATCTTTCTTCTTCGTGAATTTTACATATTGTTCAGAACAGTCAACCGACAATCCGAATATAAATTTCAGAAATTTAAAATCCTTATTTACGGAATAATTCTTTCAACCGGATTACTGAAACATAACAGTGAAAAAATTATCGGTTTTGGCAAATCTGCAGCAACGAAAACAAAGACGCACAACTAGTTCCCTGAAATAGGTAATTTATAAGTAAGATTCAGTTTCCAAACCGGATTAATTCTTAGATATGTAAGCAGCCCGGGGAATAATTTTGCCAGAATTATCACAAATGTTTCTTTAGTTCCTCTCTTATAAAATGTCATTTTTCTAAAAAATAAAGCAGCTTCTGTATAATTTGAAAATGTAAACTCAAACCAGCCTTTCTGTCTGTAAAATTCATTATTATCAAATTTCAGAACTTCCTGCAATTCAGAGATCATTGTGTCATCAAAGAACTTTCTTTCCTTTGATACAGTTAGGAGTTTTTTGATTAGTGTCTGATTCTCAGGGATTCTGTACAGAAAAAGAATTTTTCCGGAATTTGTGAGATAAACTTTATTGATGATTTTTAACCACAAATAAAGATCTTCGGTGTGGATGATTCTTTCATTATATCCCCCATTATTCAGGATGAAATTTTTATTATACAGAACTGCCGGATGTGCAAAGCTGAAACGGTAAATATCGCGGTTATTGATCGTTCCGGAATGTGTTACTTTATGAATTGCCCTTTTTCCCCTGAATCTTATGTAATCACACCCGTTAATCTCATTCTCCTTGAAACTGCAGGTTTTTATCTGCTCCT
>CAYPMQ010000511.1:0-1768 GCA_964411625.1 uncultured Ignavibacteriaceae bacterium | reverse complement strand
TTACCCGCGGCAAAAATCCCCGCTCAAATAACATAAACATAATAAAACCTGAAGGAAAAGACAGAATCTGGATAGGAACCGAATCAGGCGCATTTATTTACAGCTATTCCACCGGCGCCTTTAACCCCGCCGAGCTTGAATACATTAACAATCAGAACCGCGGGTTTAACGGCGATGGCGAGTTTGTGTCGGTTTCTGATTTCGTTTTTGACAACAATTATGTATGGTTTGGCACTCAGGAGTTCGTAAGCAAAGAGAAGCCCTCATTCAATCTGGGCGGTCTGTACAAATTTAACAAAAGAGCTTCGTGGGAGCGGATTGACCGGACAAAAGGTCTGCCCGGCAACGGAATCTACAGAATGGTAAGAACCGGCAATTATATCTGGCTCGGCGTTTATGAGTTCGACAAAAACAACAAGGAAGAATATGGCAGGGGGTTTGCAATAATTGACAGAGTATCGGGTCAGGTACTTAAGATAAATTACGATGAGTTTTTCCCAGGAACAAATACGATAAAAGCACTTTTTTATGACGGAAATAATCTCTGGATGGGTACCGATAAAGGACTCTGGCGACTCAGAATTTCAAATGATCTCGCTTTCTGGCAGAAAAGGAATCAGCAGAAATGAAACGCGGTATTTTATTGTTAATGATTTTTCTCATGTTTTCCTTAATCACAGGGCTGAATGCTCAGGATACACTTCAAAGTGTGTTCGGAGAATACGGATATAAAAAAGGTGCATTTGTTTTACTTGATCCTGAGACCGGTAAATACTTTTACATGAATAAACCCCGCTGCTCAGAGCGTTTTCTGCCGGCTTCAACATACAAAATTCCCAACTCACTGATTGCTCTGGAATCAGGAGTTGTACCCGATAAAAATTTCAAACTGAAGTGGGATGGAGTAAAAAGAAGCTTCGAAGCCCATAACCAGGATCAGACCCTTGAAACTGCCATGAAATATTCAGCGCTCTGGTACTTCCAGGAAATTGCCAGAAGGGTGGGACGTGAGACAGCCCAGAAATTTCTTAATGAATTCAATTATGGTAATATGATAATAGGTGATCAGATTGATCTTTACTGGGTTGACGGTTCTTTAAAGATCTCACCCGAAGAACAGGTTGAATTTTTAAGAAAATTGTACATGAAAGAACTTCCCGTTTCTGATAGAACGCTCGAAACGGTTAAAGAGATAATGACTCTTGAGGAAGATAAAGCCACAGGGCTGAGGCTAATGGCAAAAACAGGGTGGGGAGACATAAACGGTGTTAATTACGGATGGTTTGTGGGCATCTGCGAGTATCAGGGAAGAACAGCAGTTTTTGCTCTTAACATTGAAGCAGGTGACCCCGCCCCGGGCACTTTTATTCAGGACAGAATTAATATTTCAAAAGAGATTCTTTCGGATCTTAACTACTATCCAAAGGATAAACTAACTAAATGATTAAGATTGATCACAAAAGACTCAAAGAGCTTAAAAAAGGATTTAAGGATAAAAAAATAGCCATAATCGGCGATATGATGCTTGACTGCTACATAATGGGTGAGACAAAAAGAATATCACCCGAAGCGCCGGTTCCGGTTGTTGAAGTATATGAAGAGTTTTACCGTTTTGGCGGAGCAGCAAACTGCGCCAACAATATACTGCACTTAACCGGCGAACCTTTCCCCATCGGGGTTATCGGTAATGACGGCGAGGGAATCAGATTTATCGATATTCTTCAGGAACTAAAAATTTCTAACAGAGGGATTATTCACGAACCCAACC
>CAYPMQ010000510.1:0-1769 GCA_964411625.1 uncultured Ignavibacteriaceae bacterium | reverse complement strand
ATTTAATAAAATCCTCAAAGTTGGAAGTGGCTGTAAGGGGGATAATTTTGTTCATTAGCAGTTTATTTTAAGTGCCGGATAATTGTTCAGAGAAATGCTCTTACCCAAAAATAAGAAATTACTTTTAGTCTAAGCAATTATTTTCAGGGTTAGGATGGGAAACATGATTATTTCAGAGTTGTTTGGTTTTTAGCTGTCTGGCAAATACTTTATAAACGATTAAGTAATTATTGACAGAATTAATTTCTAAGCAGATTTTCAGATCAATTATTTGAAAATAAAGCTTTATGGGTTGATAAGGGGGTTCGTTTAACTATAATCAGTTTACAAGTCTTACATCCGCTTCAAAACGGTTATGGAAAACAACGGTATATGCTCTGAGATTCTCAAGTGATGAAATATCTTCCGAATCAAGATAACGCTTTACCTGATTTTCAGCTTCAGAAACAACTCCGGATAATTTTGAAGTATCTTTGACTTTTAGGAATTTCAGCTCAATCAGATACTGGAATTTTGTATCAAAAGCCTTGTTTTTGAGCAGAAGTATATCTACTCTTCCGCTTCCAGCGGGAGCCTCGCTCTTAATCATGTAGATTTTATTAACAGAGAGAATTGCAAGTGCAATCATCTTCAGTTCTGTTTCCCTGAAATTCTGAAAATCGTTATTTGAGAGGATTTTCATGACATCGCTGATTTTGTCTACAAGCTTGTCTATTCTTCCGTCATAAGCCATCTCTATAAAGAGGGGTGCAAGAGTATTGCTGCTCAGATCAAGATTCCTTTCTCTTTCAATCCTGTTTTTGAAGAACTCCCAGTAAAGCTGTCTTATAAGATAGTTTGGTATAACATACTTATAAAATCCCGCAGTGATGCCGTCGATGCTCAGAAGACCGTTATAAAAAAGGAGAGAGATAACATCGGTCTTTGAAAAGGGGGTCTCGGGATTGTAGAGCAGTGTCAGAGAATCTGTTATATGATCATCATTTAAGACCTGGTGAATTATTGAATCTGCTGTCTGAGCAGGGAGCTGAGAAATGATATTGTCAATCTTTTTCCAGTCTGATGTCACATTAATATCGGTCATCATACCTTGGTAAGAGTGATTATCATTAAACTCTTTCAGAAAAGAGAGGATCATCTGCGGATTATATAGTTTTTCATCAGCAGCGGGAGAAAACCGGCTTCCGTTATACCAGGAGCGCAGATTAACAATCAGTTCATCAATGTCAAAATTGCCATCGGCAGGAATTGTATCTCTGATCAGTTTTGACACTTCTGCTTCCGTAAAACCTGTAAGGGCATGGAATTTATTGTCAAGAGTTATATTCTGGGCAACGTTAAAACCGCTGGTCATGCTGTCAAGTGTGACAGGTGTTACGCCTGTGGCAAAGAAGCGGTCAATAATTCCCTCTGCCATAAACTGCTTTATGACTTCGTAGAACTTTCTCACCCAGCCGTTTCCGGAAACTATCTCACGGAAATGACCCTGATCAAACGAGACAAGTTCATTTGTGAAGTGATCATACTCATCAATAAGAACGAAAATTTTACCGAAAGGGAAATATTTCCTGAATATTGCAACAAATATTCTCAGTTTTTCTGAACTCCCCTGAACGTCAATCAAACCACTTCTTTCAGTATCGGTGCCGATATCCCATACATCCAGAAAACGAAGCAGTTTTGTATTAACCTCAATGTCAAATTTTTCACGGATAAGATTTGTATCCTGAGTAGAAATACCGCTGAAGTTTAGCAGTATTGTGTAATAC
>CAYPMQ010000509.1:0-1770 GCA_964411625.1 uncultured Ignavibacteriaceae bacterium | reverse complement strand
GGTATAAGGTGCAGGCGGGGTAATTTTCAGGATGTGAATTCTATACTCACTGACAGATTCCGAGTTTTTTCCGGTGAGCTGTGTAGTTTTCTTGATGATGTTCTGAAGGAAAAAAAATATCCCGGAGTTGTCTTTGACTGGAAGATGGAAGATCTGAGTTTTGAGTTTGTAAAACCGGACCAGGCCGGCGAAGAGTTTGAAAACCTGATCTCAGGGCTTGAGGGAAATTCATATACGCTTGCCCTTTTATTAAGCGCCGTTTCGTTTCTGACAGGAAAAAGTGTGAAAGAGGGAATTATTTTTACGGGGGATGTTCAGAACAATAAATCACTCCGCATCCTGAGGGTTGAATATCTTGATGTTAAGGCTAAAACTGTGGCAAATGAAGTGCCGGGGGGAACCCTTGTTATTCCTGATCAGAAATATGACGCCGGCCATGTAACAAAGGAAGATTCATTAAAAACGGCTGCTGAGAAATATATTTTTTCTTCTGATGAATCTCCTGATTTTGACCTGAAGGATGTTGTATTTACCAGAATCAGAACGGCTGCGGTAAAAATTTTGAAACCGGAATTTTCTGAAAATGATGTTTCATCAGAAGCAGTAAAACATGAATTTTCGGACTGGCATCACAGTCCGGATTATAATTATAAATTCATGAACTTTATGATCAATCACAAAGATACTTTTCTGAATCCGAAGGGTGTTATTATAAGTAATCTGAGAATAAACTACCTGGCTGCAATGATGGCAGGTTTAAAAGAAATAAATAATCATGTTCCTAAGTTTCTTGCGCTCTGGGCAGGGCAAAACGGGGCTTCATACGCGGGGAGCAGCCATGTTTACGAAGCAATAATTATCAAAACAAATAAAAACGGAACCCGGGGTTTCAACACCGGTGATAAAATTGAATTTTATGAAGGATGAGGCGGAATGGAAAAACTTGAATATGAAATAGAATCAATAACACCGCTTGCTGCGGCAGGGGCAGAAATGATAAATAAAAACACAGGGTGTTAATATGACGGCACTTCAATTTAACAGCGCTGAATTGACTTCAGCTTCTCTGCTTAATGGAATTAATCATCCCGAACTTTACTACATTACTGAAGGCGGTAAAAAACGGGATATCTCTGAAATAATAAGAGATTTTTTGAGCAGTCATGACATATTTTCTTCAGTATCTGTGATATACACAAATTCTGAGAAAGATCTTTCAAGTCCTTATACTGAACTGCTGTATAAATCTGCCGGGCTGCACAGAGAATCTGAAACCATAAGTTCTTCTTCTGCAATGAAATCAGAATTTTTAATTCCTGCATCAGCACTTGTTGAGCTTGATAAACCTTCACCTGTAATAAAATATCAGTATTTACCGCAAATACTCGGTCTGAATAACCTCTTCCCGGTAAAAGATGAAAAAGAAAGCCGCCATCATTCATTCAGGGAATATGCAGATGAAATTACCAGGAAATTTGAAGCAGATCTGTTGCGTATACCGGTCACCACTCTTCAGGCCTTTAATGACACATTTCTTAATCTCTGCGAAAAGTATTTTAGTTTTATGCCTTCAGCACCGGAAACGGGCCTCGATGGGGTGTCCTTATATGATTATGCAAAGGTTGTGACAGCACTTACAGTGTGTTATAACGGAACAGATAATGAAGAACTTCCTTTTCTTGCGGTGACAGCTGATCTGACGGGAATTCAGAATTTCATTTATTCTGATGAATCTGTTGTGGAAAATTCAGCACGCGGAATGAGTAAGAG
>CAYPMQ010000508.1:0-1771 GCA_964411625.1 uncultured Ignavibacteriaceae bacterium | reverse complement strand
TTTTTTTATTCTGATCTAAGCGGTTCGTTCGATATAAGATTTGATGATCCCACAGGCAATGAAATATCACCTCCTCTCAGAAAAGAGATGAATGCCGGAATAAATGAGGTTGATTTTTACGGTAATGATCTTACTTCGGGTGTTTAATTTTATACTCTCAAAGCCGGAGATCAGATCAGAGAAGATTATTCTTCTTAGGTAATTGACTAATTGCTGCGGCAGCATTGCAACTGCTGCCGCAGTTAGTTTAATAAATATTTGGCCGGAGATTTAAGGAGATGAAATCGGCTGAAATACTGTATCCTAATAACGGTGGTATTTAATTATTCGGCCACTTTTATCACTACATTTCCTCTTTTACGTCCGGAATCAACATAAATGTGTGCGTCTCTTATTTGTGAAAGGGGATAAACTCTGTCAATTACCGGTTTAAATTTACCTTCAGAAAGAAGCCCGGTGAGCTGGTCCAGGTATTCAGGTTTCTCAGAAGCAGTACCGCCAATGACTTTTCTCCCCGATGTCATGTTTGCCCAAATGCCTCTGAACAGTACCCCGGGAGCCATGTGTACGGCACGCAGATAAATTCCCCCTTTTTTCACTGCGGAAAGGCTTTCATCAAAAGAACTTTTCCCCAGTGTGTCATAAACAACATCAAATTCTTCAGGGTAAAGGTTAATTGAATCTTTTGTGTAATCAATCACTGACTTTGCCCCAAGTGATTTAACAAGCTCAGCATTTCTGCCACTGCAAACTGCTGTAACTTCAGCCTCAAGATTGACGGCAAGCTGAATGGCAGAGGTGCCAAGACTTCCCGATGCACCATAAACGGCAATTTTTGTACCGTTCTTAACACCACCTTTCTTAAGAAAATGTAGTGATGACATGCCACCAAACGCTATTGCGGCAGCCTCCTCAAAACTCACATTATCAGGAATTCCCGTTAGCAGACTATCCTGAGAAAAACACCTGTATTCCTGATATGTTCCGGGATGAAATCCCACAAGGCCAAAAACCTTGTCATTTGTTCTGAATTTTGTCACTGAACTGCCAATTGCCTCAACTATTCCGGCAAACTCAACGCCCAGCACCTGTTTCTTAGGATTCGGAAACCCCATCATAAGTTTAATTAATGGGGGGTCGGCTTTACGAATCCGTACATCTGCTGCACTTACTGTTGTGGCTATGATTTTAACAAGGATCTCATTTCCCTTCGGCTCAGGTTTAGGTAATTCAGTTAGTTCAAGCACATCTGGTGCCCCGTATTTTCTGAAAACTACAGCTTTCATAATTAATCCTGCATTTAGTTGTTTGATTTTCAGGGAGTAATTTTTTTTCTCTTAGCAGAATATAATTCCGGTGGGGGATTGCGGTAGTTTTAAAATGATTAGCGGTTTATTTTCTTTATCAGCCCCTGACAATTAAGATAATCAGGATAAGATTAATTTTTAATTAAGAAAAATAGAGCAGGCTATTGTATAGATAAAATCCTTTTGTTATATTTGAAAGCTCATTTATGAAAAATGAGTTTGGATACCGCGGGGTGGAGCAATTGGTAGCTCGTCGGGCTCATAACCCGAAGGCTGTAGGTTCAAGTCCTGCCCCCGCTACTAGAAATCAGGCTATCAGAGATGATAGCCTTTTTTTATTTTTGATAGCCGGGATGATTCAGATAGGGTTCATAATTCGAAGTTTGTCACAAAGGGATGCCTGTGGCATAGGTTGTCCCGAAGGCTGTAGGTTCAATTCGCCGCGGCGAACTGCCCCCGCTACA
>CAYPMQ010000507.1:0-1773 GCA_964411625.1 uncultured Ignavibacteriaceae bacterium | reverse complement strand
GGAAGAACCTGAGCAGAAGGTGTGGCAGTGTCTTTTATTCCGAATGCAAGATCTTCTGCGTATTTTTTTGAAAGGAGCTGATCCACGGGTACCTTGTAATAATCAGGATCGCCAAGATGCTCAGACCTGTCAGCGTAAGCACGTTTCATTATTTCAGCAAGCAGATGAAGATAAGCAGCAGAGTTATGAGGAATTAAACTAAGATCAAAATTTTCAATCATATTGAGCATCTGAATGAGGGCTATTCCGCCGGAAGAAGGCGGGCCCATTGAGATAACTTCAAAATCTTTATACTCTCCCTTAACGGGCGCTCTTTCAACGGGTTTATAAGATGCAAAATCCTCAGCCGTAATCAGGCCGTTAAGTTCTTTATTCTGCCTGACAATAAGGTCAACCGTCTCACCGGAGTAAAATCCTTTAACTCCCTCTGTCTGAATCTTTTTGAGTGTACCAGCCAGATCTTTCTGAACAAACAGCTCACCCATGGTAAACCTGCTTCCATCGGGTTTCACAAAGATCTTTTTAGTTGATGGAAATTTTTCAAAAGAATCACGGTAATTGTTAAATGATTCGGCAGTTGCAAAAGGCAGACTGAATCCGTCTTCAGCCAGTCTTACGGAGGGTTCAAGGACTTCTTCTATGGTCATGGTACCATATTTTTCGAGAGCATAAAGCATACCGGCAACACTTCCCGGAATACCGGCTGCAAGTATACCCTCCTGAGCGAGCTGAGGAATGAAATCGCCTTTTTTATCAAGGTACATATCTCTGAAAGCTTTCAACGGGGCTTTTTCTCTGTAATCAATGGTTATATTTTTTCCTTCGGCAAGGTGAATAACCATGAATCCCCCGCCGCCGATGTTACCGGCAACAGGGTAAGTAACTGCAAGAGCAAAACCTGTTGCAACCGCTGCATCAATGGCGTTTCCCCCTTTTTTGAGAATTTCAACACCAACGTTCGTTGCCAGAGATTCAGCAGTAACAACCATTGCTTTATATTCCTTAAGCTCCTGAGCCTTAACAGGGCCAAATGCTCCGGGAATGAGAAAAAGTAAAATAAAAAATATATCAGAAAAGATTGAGTTTCGCATCAACTTTTATCCCTGTTCCCTTCAACTGACTATTAAGTGTATCAATAAGAGTTTTTGTCTCTTTTAGAGTGGCTTTTATCTCATTCAGAAACTCTTCGTCATACAAAGCCTTGCCAAGATTATTTTCTTTGTTTTTAGTTTCATCAAAAAGAGCAGAAACCTTATCCTCCAGTGCTTGTGCGGAACGGATGAATTCATTGAGATTCGCCATCAGAGCTTTAATACTGTCTCTGTTGTCTGTTACGAGAGTATTGGCGTTTTCAGACAGTTTAACTGAGTTAGCAATCAGTTTCTCAATATTCTCTCTCTGAGAGATGATCATTGAATTAAGTTCACGCGTCAGCGAAGTGAGATTTTCAAGCGACTCATTAATACTTTCTTTAATCTTCTGATCACCAAGGTAATTATTGAGTCCTGTAAGACTCTTGTTAACTTCCTTAAGAATTACGGGAATTTCACTTTCAAGAGAACCCGCAAAAGCCATTACGGAGGGAATATCAGCCTGAAACTGTCCAGACTGCACCACCGCAGTATTAATGGGTGTATCTGAAGCACCCGGTTTAACCTCAATTTTTTTTCCACCCATAAGATCAAGCATGGAAAGATAAAATTCAGCATCAGAATAGAGCTTCACATCACTATCGAAAGTAAGAATAACAACGGCATGTTCCTTAAATACTTT
>CAYPMQ010000506.1:0-1773 GCA_964411625.1 uncultured Ignavibacteriaceae bacterium | reverse complement strand
GTACAAATCCGATTTTTACCTCAGAGTAACCAAATTTTGCAGTATTACGGTTTGCAAAGACAAAATCACAAGCGGTTGCAAGACCGCATCCTCCGGCAATTGCAGGACCGTTAACCGCAGCAATTACAGGTTTATCCGTCTCGTAAACATCAACAAAGAAACGGGAAATATCAAAGGAATCCCTTTCATTCTCCGTAATGCTGTTTCCCCTGAGATTCATGAGATATGATAAATCCGCACCGGCACAAAAACTCGTTTCAGTACCCGTTATTATTATAACCCTGACCGACTCATCCAGTCTGAAATCCATTAGTGCCCTGCGGAACTGTTCGATAAGCTCGGGATTTAGTGCATTTCTCTTTTCAGGCCTGTTAAGTCTGATTATTCCGGTATTGCGGGATATTTCACTGAGGACCATCATACTTTTTTAATCTTTCTGTTAAGATACTTCACCAAATCATCAAAAGCAAAGCAGTTGAGAACTTCTTCAGGCTGAAGCCCCCCTTTTCTCGCCATGTTTATCCCGAATCTCGTTTTTCTGATATCAGTAACGGAGTGGGCATCGGGATTTATTGCGATTTTGCATCCTTTTTCTCTCGCATAATATAAATTTCTCCAGTCAAGATCAAGCCGGTATGGGCTTGCATTGATTTCAACGGCAACATCGTTTGCAGCACATGCATCAATAACTTTAATTATATCAACCCGGTAAGAATCCCGCCTTAACAGAAGTCTGCCTGTCGGGTGTCCGAGAATATCTGTACAGGGATTTTCTACGGCCTTTATAATCCGTTTTGTCATCTCCTCTTCCGTCAGATTAAAAGATGAGTGAACCGAGGCAACCACAAGATTAAATGTTTCAAGGAAATCCTGATCATAATCAAGGCTTCCATCCGGAAGAATATCCGACTCAACACCTGAAAGAATTCTTACACCAAGTTTCTTCGATACTCTCTCAATTTCATCCCTCTGGCGCATCACCTTTTCTTCATTCATACCCCCGGCATAGGCAGCGGTTTTTGAATGATCACATACTGCAAAATGAGTGTATCCATCGCCGATACAGTATGAGACCATCTCTTCAAGGGTATTTACTCCATCAGAAAAGTTGGTATGGAAATGAAAAAAACCTTTGAAATCACCGATACCAAGTCTGCTGTTTTCTCTTAACGATTCCGGAGCTTCATAAAAAATCTCTTCTCTCATCTCGGGAATTACGTATGGGATTCCTGAGATCGAAAAGAAATCCTCTTCTGTTACGGCAGTTTCTGCATTTAATAAGTTGAAATGTTCTAAAAATCCCTGACTTCCTGTTGTCTTTAATAAGATACGGTTATAAGAGAGTTTATTTGCGGCAGTATGGAGTTTAATGGGAAATCTGCCCTGAATATGACCATCGTATCCGTGAGCTGCTATTGTAAGTTCATATTTTGATGCAATATCATCCGGCAAACTTTTAAGATCAAGAACCGTAACTTCTATTAATGAAATAACTTCAGCCTTTCTCCTTAATTCGCCGGTTAAGGAAATTTCAGCACAGTATGGTCTCAATTCTGTAATAATTTCATCAGCCCATTCTTCAGCTTTATCCGCCCTTATAAAAAGAGAATTCTTCCTGAAGCGCTCTGTCTCAATCCTGAGTTTGTCTATGAATCCTGAGGTAAAGCCTTTAATATCATTCAGCCGCCCGGAGCTAATTGCATCTTCAAGCTGATTTATACTCTTTATTCCTTTTTCATTAAACAGAAGCTGAATTTTTTTAGACCCCAGACC
>CAYPMQ010000505.1:0-1775 GCA_964411625.1 uncultured Ignavibacteriaceae bacterium | reverse complement strand
CCGTTTTTATGAAAACTACCGCGGCGGAGTGCTGGCTGATAATTATAAGATACTTAATACCGATCCTGTTCTTATAATTAAAAGAGATCTGAGAAATAAGGATATTCTCTGGCTGGGAACTGATGGTTCGGGGATATACAGGTTTAATAAGAAGACGGAAGAGTTTAAGAAATACGAATATCTTACAGCAACCGATTTAAGAAAACCCGCAGGCAACAAATTAACGGGACATCATGTTTATGGCATGCACATATCCGATGACGGCCTTATATATCTCGGAACAGATGAGGGGCTTAATATTTTTGATCCCGTGAAGGAAATATTCCGTTTCGTAGATCTTAAGCTGCAAAAAGACACTTATCAGAATAATGAAGCATTTGTTTACTCGGTGTTTGAAGACCGTGATAACAATATCCTGATAGGGACACAAAAACAGGGTCTGGTGATTTACAATAAAAAATCTGGTGATATTAATTATGTAAAGCATGATCCTCTTAATCCGAACTCGATAAATTCTGATATGATAAGGGGAATATCAAGTGATGAAAGAGGAAACATCTGGCTTACCACGAGTGATGGTATCTGCCGCTTTAACCCGGTTGATAAAAAAGCATACCGGGTAACCCAGAAAGAAGGACTAAAAAACGGATTCACTTACGGAATTCTTCCCGACCGCTCAGGGAAACTCTGGATAAGCACAAACGGAGGTCTGTTTGAATATGACCCGGCAAAAAATAAATTCAGAAATTATCTTATAAAGGACGGTCTTCAGGATAACGAATTTAATACAAATGCCTATTACAGTTCACCTTCAGGATATCTGTTTTTTGGCGGAATAAAGGGGTTCAACTTTTTTGACCCGATGAAAATTATCCGGAACACCATTATTCCGAAGGTCGTGGTAACCGGATTTAAGGTCTTTGACGAGCCTGTTGTGCGGGGTGAAGATAACCGTTTCGGCATCAGTACTGACATGGCAATCAGCAGTACTGATCTTATAACACTTGCCTATAATCAGAACAATATTACGATTGAGTTCCTCGCCGTTGATTATTCTGCAATCGAAAATAATGAATACATTTATAAGCTGGAAGGATTTGATCAGGAGTGGTCTGCTCCTTCAAATGAGAATAAAGCGAGATATACCAACCTGCCTCCCGGAGAATACACCTTCAGAGTAAAAGGCAGCAACGGTGACGGCCTCTGGAATGATAGCGGGGCATCAATTAAAATTGTGGTTAATTCACCTTTCTGGCTGAGCTGGTGGTTCATTTTGCTCGGCTTTTTCTTTTTCAGCGGAACAGCTATTGCTGTTGAGAAATACAGGACAAGGCTTATCAAAGCAAAAGAAGAAAAGCTTGAAAAACTGATTTTAGAGCGGACACTCGAACTGAAGCATGTAAATGACTCCCTTGAACAGGAGATTGAAATAAGAAAAGAGAAAGAAGAGGAACTTCAGCTTGTGAATTCTCAAAGGGAAAAGTTTTTCTCCATAATCACCCACGATCTTAAAAGTCCCTTTTTTGGTCTGCAGGGATACTCTGAAATTCTGATTAATGATTATGCCGAACTGACTGATGAAGAAAGAATTAAATTTATTAAAGATATTCATGAGGTATCCAAAAGTTCGTACAATCTTCTTGAAAATCTGCTCAACTGGTCAAGATTGCAGGCAGGGAGAATGGAATTTAATCCGCGGCATACTTCACTTAGAAAAATTATTGATAATGTGCTGAGGTTATTCAATCAGAATGCGGTCACAAAGAATATAGCTC
>CAYPMQ010000504.1:0-1799 GCA_964411625.1 uncultured Ignavibacteriaceae bacterium | reverse complement strand
GATAATAATAAAGATAAATGAGATCAGCAAGCGTAACCAGCACAGCGCCGAGTGTATCCATTCCACGGTGAAAACCAAAAACTTTGCCCCTGTGCTCTTTTGATGATTCATCTGAAAGAAGTGCATCACGCGCGCCTGTTCTGATTCCTTTACCAAAGCGGTCGAGAGTTCGCATTAAGAAAATCCACATCGGATAAACTGAAACGGCAAGCAGTGGTTTCGATAAAGCACTGAGCGCATAGCCGATCCTGACAAATGGCACACGCTTCCCCGTCAGGTCTGATATTTTTCCGAAATAGCCTTTGCTTAGACCCGCAGCTGCTTCTGCCACTCCTTCAAGTATACCAATAATCAGTATGGAAAATCCTATGCTTTTAAGGTAGACGGGCATAACGGGGTATAGCATCTCACTTGCCATATCGGTAAACAGGCTTACTGCTGAAAGTATTAATACTGTTCTTGTGAGGTATTTCATTTTTCCTGATTCTTTTCCGGATTTGAATAATGCCCCGGACTCTGCTTCTTTGGTTGAGTAAAATAATTCTTCCATGAGTCAACTATACTCATGGCACTCATGATAAAATAGTCTCAATCAGATCACCCACCGCATTCTGAATTCTTAACAGCCCCTCATCGGATTTGAGATCGATACCGTTAAATATACCGGATGTTTTTGACCTCAGGAGAAGATAAGTGATGCCGCCCTGAATTATTGCGGCAATTGCCGCAAGATCCTTTCCGTCAAATTCATCTGAAATTCCGGCATTCTTAAGGATTGTCATTCCTTTTTCTTCGCGGCTTTTGGCGAGTCTTTCAGTAATCTGATTCCGGGTGCTGAGCTCCCACAGAAGCAACTCTCTGAACTCCGTATCCGAAGCCGTGTATTTCAGCTGGCCAATGAATATCCTCTTGGCAACCCAGGCTGTTTCATCGCGGGTCAGCTTCTCGCCGGTCTTGGGAAAAACCGGTGCTATATTCGAAAAATAATCTTTTTCTTTAACATAGCTTTCAATAAGTCCTTCCAGGGAACCAAAGTACCGGTAAATAAGAACCTTATCAAATCCTGCTTCTTTAGCTACCGCATTTATGCCAAGCGCTGCAAACCCGTCTCTCAGCACAATCCGGCCAACAGCCTCTTTTAGCTTCTTTTCAGTTTCTTCTCTGTTTCTTTTCATAATCCTGATAATTTAATCAAAACTGCCAGCCGATTTTAAGTGAAACTTCCGCAAGCAATCTCTTCTGTTCAGGCAAGGTGCTGCCAATGATTTTATTCTCAGTTCCCGTGGTACAGTAATGGAGAGTCATCCATGGGTTTATATACAACCCGTCATAAACCGGAATAATATATCCGGCACCCGCTGTAAGTATCAGATTATTGTAATCACAGCTGATACCGGAACCTTTTTCTTAAATACTGTTAATCTAGTATTCAGCCCAGATTCTCAACCACATTCCGGAAAACTGGTTTTCCGAATCTCTGAAAGGAAAGTAATCTGCTATCACGGCTGCAGCATCAGTCTTAAGATTTGTCATTCCGTCAGGTAAAACAAACTCAGGGGGATAAATTCCGGTAATGACTGCCCTGAGTCTTATATATTCTGACCCTGCCCACACCAAAAAGTAATAACCGCCCGTTGCAAACGGTAGAATATCTGTTTCTGTGCCGGCACTGATTTTACCAACCGGTTGAGCTGTTAAACTTTTTATAATGATAATGATAAAGATTATCACTCCATTAAAATACTTCATATTCATATTTAATCCAATATTTTCAGAATTACGGAAATTATGTCACTGTT
>CAYPMQ010000503.1:0-1805 GCA_964411625.1 uncultured Ignavibacteriaceae bacterium | reverse complement strand
ACTTTAAGCTTTCTTGGGTCATAGTCTTCGTCATCATCTTCATTTTCCCAGTCGTATTTTCTTTCAGGCGGATCAGAATTTCTGAAGACGTAAGCCGCAAGAACTCCGGAAAGCCCGCCAAAAAGGTGCCCTTCCCATGATACCCCGATTGAAAGCGGGAGAAGGCCCCAGACAAGTCCCCCGTAAAAAAAGACAATGAGCAGGGCAATCGCAACCGATTTAACATCTTTCCTGAACACACCGCTGAAAAACAAAAAAGCAGCAAATCCGTATATGATGCCGCTGGCCCCGATGTGGTAAGAATTTGATCTCGCAAACAGCCAGACAAATATTCCGCTGAGAAAGTATACAAGAAAAAACATCGGGAATGCTGCGTTTCTGTAAAAGTAGAAGGTGGTAATGCCCATTACAAGAAGAGGGAGCGTGTTTGATGTAAGATGCCCGATGTTTGAATGAATCAGAGGATAAAAAAGGATGCCGGTTAATCCTGATGAGGTTCTCGGCAGTACACCCAGCCTGAAAAGATCAAGCCCGGTGAGCCGTCCCAGAAAAAAGATGACCCAGAGAATAACCACGAAAAGCACAGGGTATGTAAGGGCATCGCTCAGTTTCTTAATTGTAGTGGTGAACATCGGCTGAATTTTTTTTACTTAGGAAATTGCCGCCCGGCAAACAAAAGATTTTCTAAAATAAATAAATGATTAAATTAATTTACGAATATATAAATTTAGTTTTTTTAATCACCCCGCGGCTTACTCAAATTATTATGTGGTATGCATAAAAAGAAAGTCACTTACATACTGGTTCCGCTTATCATTTTTACGGCACTTTTCTCCATAGCGGCATTAACCGAACTTCTGGTGATTGATACTTCAAAGATAGGACAAATACTGAAAAGCCATTATCTGGTAGTGATTGCCGGTACGGTATTATGGCTCATTGCCGGGTGGGTGGTAAACCGGCATTTCAATTATTTTATCTGGGATGGGCTTGTTGAGAGGATCACGGGGCAGAAAATTCCGAAACTCATCAAAAATGTTTCCTCTTTCATTCTCCTGATCATCACTGTATCGGCAATAATAGCCCAGATATTTGAACTGCCGCTTTCAGGGCTGTTTGCAACTTCAGGGGTTCCGGGTCTGGTACTCGGTTTTGGTCTTCAGAAAATGATAGCTGATTTTTTCACCGGGATTGCTGTTAACATTGATAAACCTTATATTATCGGCGACTGGGTGATAATCCATAACAGGGATTACTCAGCAGTGGGCGAGGTTATGGAAGTTAACCGGAGAACAACAAGGCTGCGTACTGAAGAGAATAATTATGTGATAATTCCCAACAGCACAATTGGTATTTCAACGCTCACTAATTATCACAAAAAGGAAGATAACTTCTGATTTGAGTTTATGATTTATCCGGATCATGAGGTTCCCGTCGAAAGAGCCAAAAGAGTTATTTCCGGCGGTATTCACGCTGTGCTGGGAACACAAGACCTTCTGAGAAAACCGGAACCGGAAGTGCTTTTGTGGAGTATTTCAAGAACAGGTATTGATTATAAGGTGAGATACTGGATCAGACCCTGAATCAAGGGTCAGACCTACCCTGCAAATTCAATGAATCTTTTGCGGGAGAGCAAAGCGCATCACCTCAGGGAGTCCGGAATTGCTTTTGCATATCCCAAGTTGAAAGTTTATTATCAGCCGCTTGTGAAGTGAAATCTGGATGCAGGAACCACTGAGGACAGGATTAATCTCTTGAAAAGGATTGAGATATTTCAATGGTTTGAGAATGATGAAATCTCATTG
>CAYPMQ010000502.1:0-1807 GCA_964411625.1 uncultured Ignavibacteriaceae bacterium | reverse complement strand
GAAGGATTCAGAGGCAGCAGGTGTTCGTGCCCGCATTGAAGATAATGAACGCAGAAGGAGAGCGGTTGACGAGGCTGAAAAATCAAAGTCACTTTATGAAAGACTAAAGCTTACTGTTAGCAATTTCAAGAATACAGTCACTTCAAGGGAGCTTCCCGTAATTTCAAGAATTGCATCTGAGTTGTTCTCAAAAATCACAGCCGGAAGGTATGAAGATCTTCATATCAGTGATGATTTTGAGCTCTGGCGTAGTCAGGGATTCAAAAAAAGTTCTGCTGAGTTCTCTCTCGGGCGGTGAAAAAGATCTGGCGGCATTATGTATCAGAATAGCCCTCAGCAAAAGAATATCCACCCTTGCTGGTCGTAGCAATATGGGTTTTCTTGCTCTGGATGAAGTGTTTGGCAGCCAGGACCGTGAACGCCGCGAAGAACTGATGCTTGCCCTGAACGTAATCTCCAAAGAATTCAGGCAGATTTTTGTTGTCTCTCATAATGAGGATGTGCAGGAATCTTTCCCCTCAAGAGTGATCATTACGAGAAAAGGCGGTGTGAGTGAAGCCGTGATGCAGAGAATGTAATCACCGCAAATAGGTACTTTTTTATCTTTTCTCCCGATTATGAATCCCGGTGAGCTTTCCTCACCGGGATCCCGGAAATATCAGCTTACTTCAAAGGGTCCCACTTTTCCCATTTAGGACAAGTGGAAATAGCCTTCTTGTTTTCAATATGCCTTGAGGCTGATTTCGGATGAAGACACGCCCCGAATTCATTTTGATCTGCCTCAAGAAATCGTGCAGATATATGCAGTTTTCTGGAACCGCTCCAGTAACGGCAGACCACACATTTTTTCTGTGATGACGTAAATTTCATTTTTCCTCCTTTTAAGAATCGTATTTAATGAATGAGAATTATTTTTCGTCGATCTTAGTTAAAATAAACTTTTCTTTCACGGAAAAGATCAACCCCGATAATATTTCCAACCCCCATAAGATCAAGCAGCATCTCGAATATTTGCGGCAGCTGCCCGAACTTTAAGTCCATCTTTTCTACGGCAATCTCAAATGGCAGATATCCCGTGTTTGTTTCAAATTCCCCGGCAAGCGGGTGAAAATCACGTTAAGGAGTATCAAATTCCTGTGCTGCAGGATGCTCTGATGATAAATAAGAGATTTTAGCGCCTGTATCAACTATGGCTTCAGTATCAGCACCGCCAATCCTGCAGTTGATAACAATCATACCCATCACATTGTTGAAGTTCAGAACCTTTCCTGCAGGCATGAAGCCGGTATCAGGAATCGTAAACAGATTATTCTTCAGATCGATGATTAAAGGAGTTAGATTGAGCAAATCTGCTCCGAGCAGTACATCTGTACTTTCACCCACAAGCCTGCCGAGTATCATCAATATCAACCATTCCCATCATTCCCCGGGGCAAATCGTGAACTGTTCCGTTCCATTCAAAAAAAGGATCAGAGGAGATTGATGACGGAGTCCCGGTATCAATCAGAACGTGTTTTCCTTCTTTAATCAAAATGACTTGATCACTCTCTTTTTGCAATGGATAATTTACTTCCGGCATGACTCTCTACTCTGTATTACTGATAAAAATAAATGTTTGTTTAATAATTCTGGACTGTCCACGCTAAGATTTGGTTTATTCGTACCTGATCAATTCCGTTCTTTTGTTATTTGATAGTTGATTTGAAGTATAATTGAGGGGAAACCCGGAAAACAAATCAGGTCCGTATATTACGGTGCAGCCGGTATATTATCAGGCTCAGTTGAATAAAATCTGCATCTGATAAGA
>CAYPMQ010000501.1:0-1840 GCA_964411625.1 uncultured Ignavibacteriaceae bacterium | reverse complement strand
TGTTAAATTTGCGTACCAACCCCGTTTATGACGCCACGATCAACGATCAATCCACCTCCGGCAGACAGGCTCTGATAACCAACCAAAAACATCATAAATCAAGCCTGATCCGCTGCGACAAACCAGACCCCAAATCCTAAACCCCGGACCCTATTTTTCCCACTTATTATTACCCGGAGTAACATCCGGAATATTGGGATCGTCAATTCTGTAAGAAACAGCATTAAGACCAACCGATTTATCAAGCTCAATTTCAACAAACTGATAGCCGTCTTTCCATACCGATGCCTTCTCCTCCTTTGAAGCAATAACCTTGCCGGAAGCATCATAAACCTTTAACTTAATGGGAAGTGGCATTATACCATGATTCTCAATCCTCACAACAGTCATATCCTTCTCTTTACGGACCTCCGTTACAGCCAGATCAGGCACTCCCCGCTCAAAAAACCAGGGCTTAAAGAACCAAGTCAGATCTTCGCCAAAATATTCATTAAATGTGAAAAAGAAATCATAAGGTATCGGGTGTTTGCCGTTCCATCTTCTTATGTATTCCTGCATCGCTGCTCTGAAACGGTCACGGCCGAGATAATCCTCAAGCATTAGGTAAGCCGCTCCGGGTCTCAGATATGAGGCAACCCGGTAGCTGTATCCGTTCAGAACATAAGAAGGATAAATGGGAGGTACTTCAGATTCATTTCCTGCCCAGGCTGCGTAATTCTTTGCAGTGCGCTGAGCCGGGAAATTATTTTCCGCATTGTCAGTCTGGAACTTAACGGGAAGCATCACCGCAAAGCCTTCATCCATCCAGGCATATTTCACCTCATTGGTACCCATGAAAAACGGAAAATATGTATGAGCAATTTCATGTGAAGTGAGTCCCACTGCAGAGGCCCATGTCTCAACCGAACCGTCATTAACCATCATCGGAAACTCCATTCCCCCGCCGCCGTTAAACACAGTCATGGTAGGGTAAGGGTAAGGCACACCGGGCATCTCCTCCGAGAAATATTTTATTGATTTATAGGATATCCCGCAGACAGTGTAAAAATCTTCCGAAAGCGGATTGTATGCGGCACTTATGAACACTCTTCTGCCCGATTGTTTATCAACTGTCTGACCCACTCCGTCCCACAAAAATCCGTTGCTTACTCCAAAAGCAAAATCAGGCACGTAGTCAGCCTTAAAATGCCACTTGTTTGAACCGGTGTTGACAAGATAATCTTTTGCGGCCAGATCTTCCGATGTAATAATTTTAACAACAGAATCAGAAGCAAAAGCCTGTTCAATCCGCTCAAGATATTTGGATGTAAATCTCTCATCCCTGTTCTGATGAACGCCCGTTGCCCAGACCACATAATCATCAGGCAGTGTGAGAGTAACATCAAAATTGCTGAACCCGTTATAAAATTCATGCTGGAAAGTGTGACTTATCTTATCCCAGCCGTCTATGTCGTCATAAACTGCAACCTGCGGATACCAGTAAGCTATAAAATAATTGTAATCACCATACTTGCCCATCCTGACGGTCGATTTCTGCGCAATCTGAACCTGCCATGTAACTTCAATTGATGCTGTGTTTCCTTTTGTCAAACCCTTTTTATACGGAATAATCATAAGAGTACCGTAACGGTTGATATATCCGCTGTCAGGATTTGTATTAATTTCATTTCCGTCAACTGAAAGTTTTTCAATTTTAACCCCGTCATGCAAATCTGCCGGATTTATCTGAAAATCTCTCGCATTGCCTTTTTTAAATGCATCCTGATAAAGTCTGACTACAATTTCTCTGAGCGTATCCGGGAAATTGTTTTTATAAACAATATTTACTCTGCCATTGAGC
>CAYPMQ010000500.1:0-1845 GCA_964411625.1 uncultured Ignavibacteriaceae bacterium | reverse complement strand
TAAAGCTTCTGCCGCATCTTCAATAACCGGAATTTCATATTTCCGGGCAATTTCGGTAATTTCATTAATTTTAGCGGGCATTCCGTAAAGATGAACAAAAATAATTACCTTTGGTTTTTTATTTTTTTTAATTCCCGCAAGTATAGCATCTTCAAGCAAATTCGGGTCCATATTCCATGTATCGCTTTCGCTGTCAATGAATACCGGATTTGCGCCAATATACTTAATAGGATTAGCACTGCCTGAGAAGGTAAAACTCTGGCATATTACATCATCACCCCGCTCAACTCCAAGCATAATCAAAGCAAGATGAATAGCGGCAGTCCCTGAGCTTAGCGCGGCGGCATGTTTAACACCTATATAATCCTGTAAATCCTGCTCAAAACCATCAACATTTGCCCCAAGCGGAGCAATCCAGTTAGTATCAAAAGCTTCTTTAACAAAACTCATCTCATCTCCACCCATGTGAGGAGAGGAGAGCCAGATTCTTTTATTCATTTTATTTATATTTCGCATATTGTAAGCCCAGCCATTCGTCCATAACCCTGTCCATTAATTCAAACTTTTTAAAAGAAGGCAGCCATTTCTTAAAATGATTAATTCTTTCCTCTTCCTTTATATAGTAAGCGCAAGGTGCCGGAATGACATTAAGCCCATATTTATTAAAAAGAAAAACCGCCCTTGGAATGTGATAGGCACTTGTAACCACGATAATATTAACGGAATCTTTGATGTCTTGAAATCTGTTCAGATAGTCTTTTACTTCGCCTTCAGTATTTTCTGTAAAAGGTAAATATAAAGTATCATCCGGGTTCACACCTAAAGAAACAGCCGCATCGCAAACAGCTTCTGCCTGAGAGCGTGAATTTTCCAAATCTGCAGAACCGGAACCAATAAATTTAGCATTTTTTAATTGTCTGTATATTCTTATACCTTCCATCATTCTAATCGCAACCTCATTAGTAAGCTGGGATGTAAGAGGAATGTTTTTATCATTTGAATGACCTGCACCCAGAATTATAATATGAGTTTGTTTATTTATATCAATAGCTGAATTTACATCCATTAAAGCCGGAAATTGCCTTTCCCTAATTTTCATCAGATAAAAAGGCAAAGGGGAAACCCAAATCAGGAACAAAATAATAATAAATACAAATAAAAATATGTTTCGAAAGACAGAATTATTCCAAAAAGAAATTATTAAAATCAGGTTTACACCTAAAATAATTTCAGGACTGAAAAGAAACTTTACTAATGAATTAAGTAACAAAGTTAAATTATTTTAATCAAAATATCAGCAATTCTCTCAGCCGCCTTTCCATCCCAGAGTTCAGGTGTTTTACCCTTTTTCTTTTCGCCGCTCAATATTTTGTTAAGAATTTTTCCAACATTATTAAAATCTGTACCGGCAAGATGGTTTGTCCCTACTTCAACCGTTACAGGTCTTTCAGTATTATCACGAACAGTAATACATTGAACACCAAGATATGTAGTCTCTTCCTGAATACCAACGCTGTCAGTAACAACAACTTCCGCATTTTTCATAAGTGAAATAAAATCAAGATAACCAAGCGGTTCAGATAATATTAAATTCCCTGAAATTTTTATATTATTAATGTTTATATTATTCCTTGTTCGCGGATGGACAGGGAATATCACTTTTCTTTTCAAAGAAACATTATTCAGTAATTCAATAATGCCTTTAAGTCTCTCAGAATCATCAACAAGAAAAGGCCTGTGCAAAGTAACAAGAATAAATTCAGACTTACCCAAACGCAATTCATTTAATTTATTATCATTCGTTTTTGTTAAATAATAACTAAGACTATCAATCATTACATTACC
>CAYPMQ010000499.1:0-1849 GCA_964411625.1 uncultured Ignavibacteriaceae bacterium | reverse complement strand
TTATCTCAGAAAACTGAAAGCAAATCAGGAACCCGGAACCTGATTTTTCTGAAATAGTCTCATATGATACGTAAGTAATGTATCAAAAGATACCAAAGTAGAGAAAAAATATACAATTAAGAAGACTGTAAGTCAATAGGAATAAGATCTATATATTGATTAACAACCTTGACAGAAAGTCTTGTAATCAGAGAAATGGTATTAACATCCTCAAACTTTGAGGCGAGTAATCTAACCGCCTCAAAGTCTCTGATATAACGTTCAACCGCTTCTTTGGAGTGATTGGTTCTTTGACAAATTTTAGGAATAAGGTAACCGTTGAGATAATCCTGAATAATAATCTGTTTGTGAGTCTGACCACTCCCAATAAGCTGAACATTACCACGGGTGGGCAGATGTCTGCCGTAAAGGCTGAAGAACTCCCGCACATATTCAGCAGCAGTAGTTTCGTTGACGCAAAGAAGCACAGAAAGATCAAGATTAGAGAGAACTGCTCCCTGATCAAAAGCCTGATTGGTCCAGCGTTCAATCTTTTTAAGGCGAATTTCCCTGTGATGGAGGGGTTTTTTCATATCCTCAACATCATCAGTAGTGATAAAGTCAAGAACAACAGGTTTAAGTCGAGTCTGGTGCATAGACTTACCCTTTGCGGGGTATTCGTCAACTGGGACAGATGGCCAGACGAGCTGCCCTTCTTTAAGAAAAGAGTTATCAGTAAAACGATAATACTGTTCAATTAACTCCATAATATCATTAACTATGGCAGTTGCAGTAACCACACCCTTTTCGAAGCCGTAATTATGAATAAAGCGGTCAATGAGGATATGCTTAAGCGTTTTACCTTTCATACGCTGATAACGGCGCTCTGCAATTGATTCAGAAGAACAGTCCCTGGTATCTCTTCTGAGAAAAACGAGTTTATTTTTCATAAACTGTCCTCCATCGACTTTTTTTTTGCAAGATCAAAGATGGACTGAAGTTTGGGATTAGCAGTGTTATCATATTTACGGAACAGGGCAATATATTCTTGAATAAGTCTGTTGGAGAAACCTGTTGCGATACGGATCTGATCAATTGAAAGCCGGTTATGAAACAAAAGAATAATTCTTGTAAAATCCTGGATGTAACGTTGAACAGCCGTTTCAGAGTGATGAGTGCGTGCTTCGATCTCGGAGAAAAGATAGCCCCTGAGGTAAAGATCAAGTATTTGTGTTTTATGAGTAGTACCTCTACCCATATCGTGGTGCCAACCTCTGGTGGGGATAATCTTTCCGGCTCTTCGGAGCTGAGCGAAATCACGTTTAATCGTGACAACTGAAGAAGTCAGCAGAAAAGCGATATCTTCATAAGAAAGTAAAGCACCCTGTTCGATAGCTTCTTTAGTAATTCTGAGAAGACGGTGATGCCGCAGGCCTGTAAGACCTGATTTTGAATAAACGGTAACATCCTCATCCGGATTATGGAGTGTAAGCATGACAGAGACCTTGCGGCAGGCAGAAACCGGTTTACCTGCAGGCTCACGATCATCAATTGCGAGATAATGAACCTGACCGGAGGAGAGTTTAATATCAGCATGTTCAAGAAAATAATCTTTAATTTGCGTAAAATAAGCGGCAGCAAGCAGCGGGGTGAGATTAAAGTCTTTGGCAATATTGGTAATTATTGCATTTTTAACAGATTTTGATTCGAGTCGCTCTTTTGTTTGCGTGTCCATGGATACCTCGGGTTTAGTTATTTAAATTTAATTAACTTCCCTTTGGTATCAAATGATACAAACTTAAAGTAATATTCCTATTCAGGGAGGCTGAAAAAGCCTCCCTCATTTTTGCTATTCAGCGTTCTTTTCCCT
>CAYPMQ010000498.1:0-1852 GCA_964411625.1 uncultured Ignavibacteriaceae bacterium | reverse complement strand
ATAAAACCTGTGAGTCCCGGGATCGGGCAGATTACTCTTAAGGTAACTGATAATGGCTGCCGGTATAGCCTCGTTGTATGATAAGATTCCGATCCAGTGAGTAGAGAGAGAGGCTGCGGCACCAAAAACTCCGGGATACTCACAAATGGCATAAAGTGTTATGAGCCCACCGCTTGATGACCCGGCTATGAATGTATTTTCACGATCAGGAAGGGTTGAATACCGTGAATCTATAAGAGGTTTAAGTTCAGTGACGATAAATTTGAGGTACTCATCAGCAAGAGGTTCACCCGTAAACAATTCCTTCATTTTCGATTTCTCGGGTTCGTTAATTGTCTCAACAACCTTTTCCGGAAAGAACTCGGTTCTCCGCTTTTTGCCGTTGTTCGGGATGGCGACTATTATGAGGCTTCTGATATCTCCCTTTTTAATAAGATCAGAGGCGGTTTCGTCTGCCTTCCATTCAAGTCCGTTCCATGCCAGAGAAGTGTCGAAAAGCATCAGTCCGTCATGCATATAAAGAACGGGGTATCTTTCGGCAGGGTTATAATCGGGAGGGAGCCATATATCAACATTTCTCGGATCAACGAATGAAGATTTTATAAAGATTCTTTCAATAGTACCTGAACTGACCGAAGGCTTACTCAATGAATCAGTCTGAGCATTAACATTAAAAGCGGCTGAAACTGTCAGCAAGAACAGCATAGCTGTCTGTGCAATGCGTGGTATGGTAACACTGCTTTGGTGGTTTAACATTCTATAAAAACTCCGGAAATGAAGTTATTAATTAAACAAAATAATCTGAAAATTTGGAATTAATGATCAAACTTTGTAATTTACCAATCAGTTAATTAACCATTTAGTTAAATATAATGATATGAATGATCAGTTAAGCATGACCTTTTCTGCCCTGGCAGATCCGACAAGGAGAGCAATATTAGCACGTCTGAGCAATGGTGAAGCAACAGTTAATCAACTTGCAGAACCATTTAACATAAGCCTGCCCGGTATATCGAAGCATCTTAAGGTGCTTGAAAAAGCCGGGCTTATAGAAAGATCAAAGCAGGCACAATGGCGTAAATGCGTGCTTAAACCGGCTCCGCTCAAGGAGGCGAATGAATGGATTGAACAGTACAGCAGGTTCTGGGAAGAGAGCCTTAACCGACTTGAAGAGTATCTGAAAACTATTAATAACAGAAAGGAATAAAATGAACGATCAGAAATCCGGAAGCAATTCTGAGGACATCTTTTTTTACAGCAGAGAAGTTGATGCCCCCCGTGAACTCCTCTTTAGGGTATCGACAAAAAAAGAGCACCTAAAAAAAAGGTTTGGCCCTTCAGGCTCCGGAATAGTTAAGTGCACAAATGATTTAAGACCGGGTGGCATGCTGCACTACTGCATGGAGCTCTGCAACAGGTTTTTAATGTGGGGCAGATGTGTGTATAAGGAAATAGTGCCCCCTGAAAAACTTGTGTTTGTAAACTCTTTTTCCGATGTAAACAAAGGGATAACCAGGCATCCCATGGCTCCCGACTGTCCGGATGAGCTTATCTCAACCATTATTTTTGAAGAGAATGAAGGTAAAACTCTCCTGAAAATGAGCAGCCTGCCTGTTAATGCATCAGAAAAAGAAGAAAATGTTTTCAGGGAGAACCTCGGATCAATGGAAAAAGGCTGGAACGGCACTTTTGTTCAGCTTCAGTGCTATCTCTCTGAGATTCAGAAATATCATAAATTGAAAGGTATTCATTATGCGTTTTAACAATTCGGAAAATGATGAATCAAGGGTGATGACGGTTATCAGGGTTATAAATGCCCCGCGTGAGAAGGTGTATTTAGCATTCGTTTCTG
>CAYPMQ010000497.1:0-1859 GCA_964411625.1 uncultured Ignavibacteriaceae bacterium | reverse complement strand
CCTGCATAGTCACCACATTCACTGCCTCGAGACCGAATTTATCAAACAGCGGTTTCAGTCCGAGAACAAGTCCGATTGTAGAACAATTCGGATTTGTCACGATAGCGCCGCCGTTATATTTCTGAGTTTTAATCAGACCCAGATGATCAGGGTTTACTTCGGGAATCAGAAGCGGAACATCCGGGTCTGTTCTGTGATTTTTTGAGTTGGATACCACGAAATAACCCTTCTCAGCAAAAGCAGTTTCGACTTCACCCGCAACAGAGGAATCAAGTCCCGAAAATAAAAGCCTGCTCTCAAAATCAGGATCACAGCTTTTGACTATCGTATCCGCAATTTTTGACGGAATTGGTGTCGGGAGAATCCAGTTTACGGCATCCCGGTATTTTTTACCTGCCGATCGGTCTGATGCACCAACTTCATGTAATTCAAACCAGGGATGATTTTCAATCATCTGAATGAATTTCTGACCAACACTGCCTGTTGCGCCAAGAACTCCGACTTTAATTTTATTCATCTTAATTTATCTCTTCCTTTAGTATTGTATAAAAAGCATTTGTACCGTTTGCAACCGACCAGTCATCCGGGAAAAAATAAGGGGTGTGAAGCCAGTGTCTTTCACCGTTCGAGATACCGAGCCAGAACATGAATGAAGGATATTTTTTACTTATAAATCCGAAATCTTCCCCGGTCATTTTGATGCCGCAGTCTGTTATACTGAATTCACTGCTCAGCGCACCCGTGTAATCTTTATATAAATCCGGATCCACGAAAACTTCAGAAAATGCCGGTCCTCTTATAATTTCCGTCTCCGCTCCCGTTTCACTTTCGGTGACTTTAAGAATTTCCTCAACTTTTTTCAGAAACTGCATATTCCTTTCATAACTGAGCGCTCTTAAAGTGCATTCTGCCTTCGTAAGCTGAGGAATGATGTTTCTGGCAACCCCAGATTCCACCCTGCCGTATCCGAATATCAGCCTCTCCGTTTGATTCTTAAGATATGTCTGAATCCTGTCAAGGAAAACACGAAGAGCATCAAATGAATTTATGCCCCTTTCAGGAAAGGCGACATGAGCCGATTTCCCCTTAAACAGGATATTAATCTCACAGGCGGAGGCAAAAAGTACTCCCGGTGAAGTGGCAATTTCACCCCGTTTATAATCATCGGTAACATGAAGTGCCACTGCTTTACTAACGTCAAATCCGTCAAAAATTCCGCTTTCAATCGTCTTCACCGCACCGCCTCCGCCTTCCTCGGCAGGCTGAAAAAGGAAGAGGATATTATGATCGGGTCTTGTATCCGCTACCTTTTGTAACAACCCGTAAAGCGCTGAGGTGTGAACATCATGACCGCAGGCATGCATATAATCATTCCCCGATTTCCATGGGTATGAAGTTTCTTCTTTTATGGGCAGAGCGTCAATATCACCTCTGAACAGAATAAAAGGACCCTCATTGACTCTGTACTCAGCCACGAGACCTGTTTCAAGCGGCCTGTGGATCTTAATTCCCTCAATCCCGGAAATATTATCAATAAGAATTTTTGTTGTTTTGAATTCCTGAAACATGAGCTCAGGATTGGCATGGAGATAATGCCGCATTTCAACGGGTTTTAGCATCTGATAAACTGATAAAATTAAGAATGGTGGAAAACTGAAATTCAAATTTAAGGAAAAGGGGGGAGGAAGAGAAGGAAAAACGATCCGACAGGATCTTCTCCTGCCGGGATAATTGTAATACAGATTATTTTAAGAGCTGCATTTTTCTGACCCGGCTGAAATCGCCGGCAGTAAGTCTGTAAAAATAAATACCTGAAGAGAGTTCTTGAGAGCTGAATGTAAAGGTATAAACGCCTGCCT
>CAYPMQ010000496.1:0-1866 GCA_964411625.1 uncultured Ignavibacteriaceae bacterium | reverse complement strand
TATAAAAATCAGCAATATTACTTGGAATACGGCAAGTCAGGCAAAAGCGATGATCAGAGATTTAATAATACCAAACCCCTGAGCCTTATTAATACCGATTGTAATAAAGTCAGAAACCGGAAGAATTAAATAGAATAGAGTGTCCATAGGAGCCCCCTCCGGAAAGTCGGTTCATTGAATAACCTTTCATATTCCTTCATATTAATCACCCGTGTTACACTCAGGAATGCATCGGTCAGATCATGCAGCATTGAACTCCATGTTGCGACACCAATAGCGAAGCCGGTAACAGCCAGCATATTATCAAATCCGCTCTTGCCATTAAGTAATCTGCACAGAAGATAAATTGTGGCGGATGCCCCAATCCAGCTTAAATAATATCCCGGGAACGTTAAATAAATGTCATACTTAAAATATTGTTCAATTGGTATTGCCAGCCATGGCTTGAAGGTTGAGGGTGATCCTCCTGCTATATTTGCCATTCATGGACAGGGAAAGCCAAAAATTCTCTCCCTCAGGCGGATTTTATCTCCGGATACAATTTAATTCTTCGTAAATCCGGAGAACTGATCTGATATCAATTCAGAAACAGAGGCCCGGAAAAATCAATCCGTATCAGGTCTCCTTTATTCTGATTCGCTCAGCAGTCAATATTTTCTGAATCAGTCAGTTAACTAAAAAATGAATAAAGCTGAATTGAAGAAAACCGACAATTTACACATGAAATGTAGTCAGTCTGAGTGTGAAATTTTTCAGCAATAAGGGTTGATCATTTCCTTTTGCTGCAGATTTAATGACCGGTAACCAATGAATTTGGATTTTTGCAGGTTTCCGTAAAGGGCCCGTAAATTAATTTTGCTGCAGACTTCGGATTGTTCGGAAAGCGCAAAGTCTTGATTCAATAAAAACAATTATTTTCAGAAACCGGAAATCTGTGCAAAATTACACTGTGCCATTAAAAAGAAAAAACGCAGCACATTAGCCGCTCCCCGTTTGTTTGATGAGAATCGAAATAAAAAAACCCGGAGCATGGATTTTTATAGAGGAATATTTTAATCCGCCTTTCTCACCTCCGCATATATCGGAATTATGCCTCTGATATATTTCTTTTGATTACATGAGCTGCGGATAATTAATTTTGTCTATTAAAAACCGGATTATTATGACCCTTGAGAATGCACTGATAAAAATTTTCGGAGTGAGGGAAGAGGAGCTGCCTGTTGTGCTTTCTTTCTTTAAGCGGGAGCTTTTTCCTGCGAGAACACACTTCCTGAGGCAGGGAAAACCCGTTGAGCGAATCGGGTTTATAGAGGAAGGAATTACACGCGAATACTTCATTGAAGAAGAGCGTGAAACAACCAAATTCATCGGTACTCCCGGGGCTTTTATCTCCGATGTTTCAGGAGTGAATTTTGGTTATCCCTCCCGATGGAATATTATAACAGTCACCGATTGTGTTATTCATACTCTTTATCTTGATGATATTGCTGAGATGAGAAACAGACTTCCCCGATGGTCTGATATTGAAAAACAGTTCACCGCCAAATGCCTTCTCTCTGCAGAAAACCGGATTCTCGAGCATCTGAAATACAACGCAGAAGAAAGGTATGTCCGTCTTTTTAAGCAGATGCCGCATATATTTAATTATGTTGAACTTAAACATATTGCTTCCTTTCTGGGCATCACCCCTGAAACCCTAAGCCGCTTCAGAAGAAAAACCGAATTGTAATTCTTGATTTTTGTCAATTGCGGGGGCAGCAATAGTCCTTTAATTTTGCATGTAAAAAAATCAGGAACATGAGAAATTATATAAAATTATTAATATCAGCCGCAGCCTCATTTTTTGCTGTTTCATGCGGCAGTGAT
>CAYPMQ010000495.1:0-1867 GCA_964411625.1 uncultured Ignavibacteriaceae bacterium | reverse complement strand
GAACCGAAGGTATGAGCGTATTTACCGGTATTAAATCTGAGGGATCCGGTAAACAATGTTCAGTCTGTAACGAAATAAAACCACGTCTTCATGGTTTTGCTGCCCCGTTCAAATATTTCACTGTCGATAAAAAGGGATATATTTCCAATTACTTCAACATAAAACTTGCCTGGTAAAATTATCCGGTTTGTGAGGATTGTGCCACGAAATTATATCTGGGAGCACGAAATATAAGAGAGAACTTGTTTTTCAGGTTTTATGGAAGAACTTACATGGCAGTTCCGAGACTTATACGTCAGAATCAGGAACTGCTTAATCAGTTAATACAATTCCTCAAAGAACTTAAAGGTGATTCTAGAACAGCTCTGTCAGAAGAGGATCTTGTAATGGAGTATATTGCATCAAGCGAAAATTACTTCTTTCTTGATCTGGTTTTCATTGAATACGATGCAAAATTACAGACTATGAAAATAAAGAGTCATGTTGAGGAAGTGCTGCCCTCACGCTTCAGACGGCTTTTCGTTTCCGCACGCGAGGCTGTAAATAAAAACAGAACGTTTAAAGACTATCTCACCTATAAAGAAACTGCGGGCTCCGCAAAGAAAAAAGAAGAGATTTACAGCTTCCGTTTTAAATACGGATACCTGCTGCAGTTTTTTGATTCTGAAGATTATCTGCCAATCGAGAATACTTTTTATGGTATCCCTTTTGATTCAGAAACACTCTATAAAAATTTCATGAGATACTATCGAACAAATTTCAGTCTGAAACTTCAAGGTGAGATGTATCACTCCCTGAGGAAGACAGTAATTGAAGCTTTAGGTGTCATCACCTATCTGTATGAATTAGAGCTTTTAAAACTTAAATTTATTAATTACGAGGTTAATATGGAAAAAGATACAGAACAGATCAGGAAAGAAGGCAGCTTTGACCTTGAGCGTCTTGAGGAATTTATAAAAATAAATCCTGCATTTTTTGATCAGAAATACAAGGTGGGGCTCTTCTCACTCGGCATCCTTATAAGACTTGTTATGAATATTCAGAATGTTAATCTGGGGAGTACTCCATTTGAGAAAAAAATGAAAGGTTACCATATTTCAGGTAATGACCTTGAACACCTTTATGTTGAGGCTCTTGCCAAGCTTGAACAGTATCAGGGCCACTACGCTTACAATAACCTCAGAAAATTCATGACTGAATATTTTAACCTTGAAATGCCGTTTATGAAAAAACTCAGCTCATCGGAGATATCCTTTTATATTGTATCAGGAATAGAACTTCAATTTGCCTTTAAATCAAATTTTGAAATAGGAGAATAACAATGGAACCAATAAATAGCAAAACCGAGATACTATTTTTATATGAAATTGAAAATGCCAACCCCAATGGTGATCCGCTGAATGAAAACAGGCCTAGATTTGATGCAGATACCTACACTGCAGTTGTCTCTGATGTACGCCTCAAAAGAACCATAAGAGATTACTGGTATGAATATAAAGGTTACAACGGAACTGGCGGAAATGATATTTTCGTGAGGGAAATTACTTATAATGATTCAAAGAGCCCTGATAAGGAATTTATCCAGGACGGTAAGAGAAGAGCAGCTAACTTCGGATCGGACAAAGATAAAATATTGCAGAGCTGCATAGATGTCAGGGTATTCGGCGGAGTTATCCCTTTAAAAAAGGATCCGATCACATTCACAGGCCCGGTACAATTTCAGATGGGCCGCTCCCTTAACAAAGTTGAAATAATCACTGAACAAGGGACGGGTGCTTTTGCCGCGGTTGACGGTAAACAACAGGCGACATTCAGGACAGAATACAAACTACCTTATGCGCTGATCGGCTTCAACGGTGTTGTAAAT
>CAYPMQ010000494.1:0-1869 GCA_964411625.1 uncultured Ignavibacteriaceae bacterium | reverse complement strand
TAAATGCTCAGCTTAATTGGATCCCCCCCTTAATAATGTTCCAAAGGATACATTATACTGGGTCACTTAATATCAAATGTGCTATTCCGGAAATATATAATATTTCTCTTTGAGGTTATCCGCCTTAACGAAAATTCCCGGTTTAAAATAAAAAAGGCTGCACGAGGCAGCCTCAAAAATTAGCTTATTAATATCAGAGATTAAGCTTCCTGATATTGGCGGTGACTTCATTAGCTGATTTATGAAGTTCGGAAAGTTCATGATCAGTAAGATTGAGTTTAATGATCTCTTCGATACCGTTTGAACCGAGCTTAACCGGAACACCTACATAAACATCTTTAAGTCCGTATTCCCCGTCAAGGTAAGCAGCGCAGGGAAGAATTCTGTTGCCGTTCCTTGCAATCGATTCAACCATTTCCACGGCTGATGATGAAGGAGCATAGAAAGCGCTTCCGGTTTTGAGATAATTAACGATCTCAATACCACCGTTTCGTGCTCTTTTAACCAGTTCTTCAATTCTTTCAGCAGGAATTAGTTCTGATACCGGGATACCGGCCACTGTTGTGTAACGGACCATCGGCACCATTGAGTCACCATGACCGCCCAGCACGAGCGCCTGAACATCTCTTACCGAAACTTTTAATTCCTGTGCAATAAAGAGTCTGAATCGGGCAGTATCAAGAACACCGGCCATACCGATAACTCTGTTCTTTTCAAATCCGCTGACTTTCATGGCCACGTAGGTCATAACATCAAGCGGGTTAGAAACCACCACAATTATTGAATTGGGTGAATATCTGACAGAATTTTCAGTACATGCTTTAACGATCTCCGCGTTTTTAAACAGGAGATCATCTCTGGTCATACCGGGTTTTCTTGGCAGTCCTGCCGTAATGACTATAATATCTGAACCCTCGGTATCTTTGTAATCATTTGTTCCGATAACTGCGGAATCAAATCCTTCAACCGGGGCACTCTCCCACATATCGAGGCCTTTTCCCTGAGGAACACCTTCAACTATATCAAGAAGAACCACATGTTGGGCAAGGTGTTTTTCGGCTATTCTCTGAGCAGCCGTAGCACCTACGTTACCTGCACCTATTACGGTTATTTTTTTCATTGAATTCTCTGTGTATTAAACTTAAGAAACGCTGGTTTCGATTGAAATATACTGACGGTCACCTTTTCTTCTTTCAAACTTAACAGTACCGTCAACAGTGGCAAAAAGGCTGTCATCACCACCTTTAAGTACATTTGTACCGGGATGGAATTTTGTACCTCTTTGTCTCACTAAAATAGAGCCGGCGGTAACAAACTGGCCACCAAAAGCTTTTACCCCAAGTCTCTGGGCATTACTGTCTCTTCCGTTCTTTGTAGAACCCTGGCCTTTTTTATGTGCCATCTTAAAAAACTCCTCTTTTAACCTATTTTAGTAATTTGAATTCTTGTTAACGGTTGTCTGTGACCGTTCATTTTTTCGTAATTTTTTCTTCTTTTTTTCTTATAAACGAGCACGGTCTCATCTTTGGTGTGCATAAGCACTTTTGCGTACACTTTTGATCCGCTTACGTATGGCTTACCGACTTTTATGTCCGCATCATTTGCATAAAGAAGCACTTCTTCAAATGCTACTTCAGTGTCGGGCTCACCCTGTAAACGGGGTACATAGTATTTTTTATTTTCTTCAACTTTGAACTGTTGTCCTGCGATATTAACAACTGCGAACATCTGTTTCCTCTGATTTATAAAAATTGCAATCGTCAAATATAACTCTTTTGGCAAAATTATCAAAAAAGAAAATGCCGTAACCCCTCCTCTTTTCTCTTTGAACGGCACAGCTTTAACAATGACATGAAAGCTTTAATAAGC
>CAYPMQ010000493.1:0-1882 GCA_964411625.1 uncultured Ignavibacteriaceae bacterium | reverse complement strand
GTCCTTACTTAAGACACTTGCGTTGTAACCAATTGCCGCACCACATTTCTTTGATTAAAGGTATCTCCTGCAAGGGTGATATTAAGTGAGCCGATGCTGCATCACCCGTACCTCAGAGAAGCCTGAAAATCAGAAGTGTGTTAAAATCCTTTGTAAAAAGACATCCTGCTCCTGGAGCTCTAAACAGGAGTAGTGAAGGTATGAGAATTTTTTTCCTTCCTATTCTGCCGGATAATAAACCGCGTACGGGGGCAAAGAAAACACCGGAGAGAGTGAAAATTATTATTAGTAAACCCACTTTATTCTCATTCAGATTAAAGTGCACGGCAATTGAAGGGAATGAGGGTTTAATACTTGCCAACTCCATTACAGAAATAAGTGTTAAGAGAAAAATAATCTGAAGGTTCTTATTCAGGCAAAGTTTTGAGCTCATTCAATAAATATTTTTCATCAAATAAGATTTGTAATATAGCAATCGCCATGCTATAAAGAATGATTAATTGATAAAAAATACATTTTTTTTGCTGAATTTACGGCAGAAGACTCTTTAAACTGATAAGATGAATGCTCAGAGGATTCAGAGTAAATAAACTATGATTACTTCTGAAATAAAAAACCTCGCATACCGCGAGGATAAAAGAATGGGGCTGAACCAATTAAAAATCAAATATATCATCCAGAAATGACTTTTTCTTTTTCTTACTGTAATGGTCATGGTGTCTGTATTTATCTTTATATTCGTCTTCGTATTTTCTGTATTCTCTTTCGTCACGTTCGTATTTTTCATAATCAGGCTGTCTGGTATCATTTTGATAAGGCGCACTCTGTGATGAGGCAGATCTTTCAATTATTTTATCTAACTCACCTCTGTCAAGCCAGATTCCCCGGCACTGGGGGCAATAATCAATTTCAATTCCCTGACGATCGGCAATTTTAAGCTCTGCTGAGCAAACCGGACATTTCATAATACATCTCCTTTCTTAACTTCAACAGGTTGAAAAGATATTAAAGTTCAATTTATATTAAATAATTTTAGTAAAACTTTGTTTTTATATCTGATTATATATTTGTTTCAGCAAGTGGATTCAGAATCTGTATTAATATCAGTTTAACACACTAATCAGACAAATTTGGTATATTGATAGCACGAATAAAATTATTTATGGTAAAAGTGAAGATGAAAAAAGTAATAGCAGCAATTCTTTTTTTTATGTTTATATGCAATCCTGTATCATATGGACAATATGAGAAAAAACCGAAATTAGTGGTGGGTATAGTTATTGATCAGATGAAGCAGGAATATATAACCAGATTCTGGCCAAAGTTCAGTGATAGTGGATTTAAAAAACTTGTAAACAGTGGTTTTGCGTGTGTAAATACGCAATATAACTATATCCCTACATCAACCGGGCCAGGGCATTCATCCATATTTACGGGGGCTGCTCCGTTCATACATGGAATCTCTGGGAATAACTGGATTGAGCAGCCGAGCCACAAAGTAACTTACTGTGTTGAAGATCCTGATGTTAAACCGGTAGGCGGAACTCATGATAATGGAAAAATGTCACCAAGAAATCTTAAAGTAAATACTGTTGGTGATATGCTTAAAGCAGCAAACGGAGGTAAATCAAAGGTATTCGGAGTGGCATTAAAAGACAGAAGCGGAATTCTTTCAGCCGGCAGGGGTGCTGATATGGCTTTCTGGTATGATGAACATTCTGATAACTGGATCACGTCAGATTATTATACAAATGAGCTGCCGGGCTGGGCAAAGGAATTTAATAATCTTAAACTTCCTCAGAAATACCTCTCACAAAAATGGGAGACATTTTTTCCGATTGAACAATATACCGAATGTACGCCTGATGATGTTGCCTGGGAA
>CAYPMQ010000492.1:0-1892 GCA_964411625.1 uncultured Ignavibacteriaceae bacterium | reverse complement strand
TGATTCTGTTTTTCATAGTGCTGATGAGGTTCAGACTATTATTTTCCTCAAAGAACCCATGTTATTGACTGCGGAATTCTTAAATTAAGTTATACAAATATCGTCATTTTTACATTCAGGATAAACGGACTTTGTTATGAAAAAAATTTGCGTGCTCGGTACGGGAATGGTCGGCTCCCTTATTGCCTATTATTGCAGTAAGTTTCAGGATACTGAGGTATTCGCATTTGACAAAAACGGTGTAAGTCTAGGCAGGCTGAGAAAAAAACTTAGTCAGATCCACTGTATTGAGACTGATCTCAGTGATCCCGCAGAACTGCGAAAATCAGTTGCTTCTGCCGATCTAGTCATTTCCGCGGTTCCCGGTTTTATGGGCTTTGAAACTCTCAGGACAATCATAGAACAAGGCAAAAACTGTGTGGATATTTCCTTTTTCCCTGAAAATCCTTTTGAACTTCATGACAATGCCGTCAGAAACGGAGTAAAGGCAGTTGTCGATTGCGGAGTTGCCCCTGGATTCAGCAACATGATCCTCGGATATTTTAATAGGAAAAATCAGGTAAAATCGTATGAATGCTGTGTAGGAGGGCTTCCTCTCGTTAGAAAAATGCCCTGGCAGTATAAGGCTCCTTTCTCGCCTGTTGATGTTCTCGAAGAATACACCCGTCCTGCAAGATATGTAAAAAACGGCGAAGTGATCTCTGTTGACCCCTTCTCAGATATTGAACAGGTTGAGAGTGAGGATATCGGCACACTCGATGCATTTATCAGCGATGGGTTGCGTACACTGATTGATACCCAGAAAGTACCTTATATGGTTGAAAAAACATTGCGTTACCCCGGTCACGTACAACTTGTGAGGGTACTTAAAGATTCAGGATTTCTCTCTAAGGATAAAATCAAAGTTGCAGGCGCTGAAATCGCTCCGATTGATCTGACTTCAGAACTATTGTTTCAAGAATGGAAGCTTCATGACGAAGATCCCGAACTTACTTACATGTTCGCAAATCTGGAGTTTTATGACGGTACAAAAAAGCGGGTTGAGTTATTTGACGAGCGGGATTATCAAACCGGTTTTTCATCAATGGCAAGAACCACGGGTTTAACCTGTGTGGCAACTGCTCTTCTGATACTTACCGGAAGAATAAACAGTACGGGTATTATACCTCCGGAAACCGTTGCGGCAGAGAAAAACAATTTCAGACTTATTGTCAGGTATCTTCAGGCAAAAGGGATTTCGCTGATAAAAAGAAACCGTTAGGTTTGAATCTTAGCAGTCATAAAATCCGGTAAAATATTCAGGTCCCTGAGATTAATCTCTTATTGATACATAGTGGTGTAACATAAATCGGGCTGGAAAAGGTGATTCATCGCCTCATAAGAACCGGGGAATCAGCAGATTGTATTTTCAGAATTTCACTGATAGTATAAAAGCTATTTCCCGGCATTAAATTTTTCCGGAATCTTAAGGCAGATAATTATATCATGCACATCATAAAACGTCTGATTCTTCTTTCATACTTTACCACTTTAATCCGGAGCATCCCGGTCAGGTTCTTCAGAGATCAAAATATAATGGGTAGGTTAATGTTTCCGGCATTCATTGCGGAATTATCATCAGTTCCGGGCAAAAAAAAGAGGCTCCCCGTTTTACGGAAAGCCTCTCCGGATCACTGAAGTCTGAATTTACTTTAGAAATATCATTTTGTTTCTGAATACCTGATCACCCGATACCAGTTCATAAATGTAAGTGCCTGATGCGAGTGATGAAGCATCAAATTTCACTTGATAAAATCCCGATCTCAGTTCATCTTCAACAAGAATTTTCACAAGTTTCCCAAGCACATCATATACTTTAAGAGTGGTGAATCCTCTGTTTAGAAGTGAAAACC
>CAYPMQ010000491.1:0-1908 GCA_964411625.1 uncultured Ignavibacteriaceae bacterium | reverse complement strand
GCTGAATATCGGTAACAAAACCCATATCGGCATTTTTATCAACTCTCATTGAAACAATCACATTAGGAAGCGCCTGTCTCTTTCCGTACATAATACCCTGAACTTCTTCAAGCTTTACAACGGAATCATTAATCTGAATTCTCTTATCTTTACCTACCCAAAGATATGAAATAAGACGTTTGTTTTCGATCTTTTCTACTGCCTTAGCATCGGGAAGCTGGAACTGAACCTTCACATCCACTTCTCTGAGAACTGTGGTAACCATGAAAAACATCAGAAGCATGAAAATGATGTCAGGCATAGAAGAGGTCGGGATTTCCTGTTTTGTTGTAGCTCTTTTACGTGAAAATGTCATTTTCTGTACTCCTAACTCGCTTTTTCCGGTTCGGCAATTGAAATAATAATTGGCACTTTCTCTTTAACATCATCCTGCTGCTGCTGATTCAGTTCAGAAAACTTCTTACCGTAAGTATCCTGTGCGTATTCATCTCTGACTTCATTGAACGCAATACGCACATGGTCAAGAGCCTGAATATAGATATCATAAGACGTCTTACGGGCAGTTTTAACAGAAACAATCAGCTTTTTGTTTTTAGGAAGATTAATTTTCTGCTTGATTCTTTCTTTAAGAACTCTGGTGATTTCTTCAACCGAGGCCGGCTTCCCGTCAAGAAGAACAGCACCTTCGTCATTGATGAGAATGGCCGCCATCCTGTCTTTGGAAACATTTACAGTTTCCGGATTATCAACAAGTTCAGGCAGAGTGATACCGATACCGGTATCAACATCAATTGTTGTGGCCACGATGAAGAATATCAGCAGCATGAAGGCTATATCAGCCATCGATGCTGAAGGAATTTCAGCGCCGCTCATTTTTTTCTTTTTAATTAAAGCCATTTTAAAACTCTTTTAAGATAGAATTAACTTTTTTTATGTTTAATTTCATAAAGAGCATCAATGAGCTCAATTGAACTTTCTTCCATATCAGCAACAATTCTGTCAATTTTTGCAACAAAATAGTTGTAGAAGGTCTGAAGAATCATAGCAACAACCAGACCGAAAAGTGTGGTCAAAAGGGCAACAGCGATACCATCGGCAACGATTGCAGGTGATATCTGGTTTGCTGCTGCAATAGCGTCAAACGCTTCAATCATACCTTGTACTGTACCGGTAAAACCAAGCATAGGTGCCATTGATATAAACAGAGAAATGTATATTAATCCTTTTTCAAGAAATCCCATTTCAATTCCGCCATAAGCCATAACAGCTTTTTCAACAGAATCGAGACCTTCGTCAGCTCTTAATAAACCTGCATAAAAAACTGATGCAACCGGGCCTCTGGTGTTGATACAAACTTCTTTAGCTGCTTCAACTCCGCCGTTGTCAAGAGCTTCTTTAACTTTAGTAATGAACTGTTTGGTGTTAATTCTTGCACGTGATAATGTCCAGGCTCTTTCAATACACAACGCTAAACCAAGGATAAACACGGCTAAAATTGGGTGCATGAAAGCTCCGCCTGCTTCATATTTTTGAACCAGCCAGTTAAGTGCACCACCTTCAGCAGCCTGTGCAATCAGATTTATTGACGAAGCCATAATTCCGAAAATAGCCATATAGAAATAACCTCCTAAATGTATTTAGTTTTTATTATTATTGTTTTCAACTCAGATTCGGTTTCTAATCCAAAATTAAGTAAATAAAAAAATATTAAAAAGAAATATTAATTATTTTTTTTGATTAAATTGAATCTGTAACTCAATTCTATGATATTTCCTGTTAGAAAATGAAAGTTCCGGAATACAGAATGAACCAGCTCTCCTGTTTCTTCAGTATTTATTACATGAGGTAATAGTTCCGGGCTAAGCCACTCCCGGTTTGCAGGTGTATCCAGAATATAAGGAGCAAATG
>CAYPMQ010000490.1:0-1909 GCA_964411625.1 uncultured Ignavibacteriaceae bacterium | reverse complement strand
GGCCTGGGGTTTATATGTAAACATCGATTCCCCTATAAACACACCCGAGATTGATATCCCGTACAAACCTCCTGCCAGTTCACTGCCATACCAGACTTCAATTGTATGCAGAAATCCGGCGTCAAACAAACCCCTGTAAGCCTTTTTCAATTTATTATTAATCCATGTTTCATTGCGGTCTGCACAGCCTGAAATGACTTCTTCAAAATTCAGATCTGCTGTAACCCTGTAATCGGTTTTCTTCATGAACTGACGCAGTGATCTGGGCACATGAAAATCATAAATAGGTATCACAGCCCTTTCTGCAGGCAGGTAAAAATTAATAATATCACTATCCCCGCTCTCTGCCATCGGAAAATACCCCCGGGCATACAACTGAATCATATTACCCGGGAGCAGCAAAACATCGGGATCAAACTGCTGTTTTTTACTCATCAACCTTTATTTCAAACGCAACAATCTGATATCCCTTGAGCACCTCAAGCGCTGCAAAGGTTACACCTATAAGTACTGTAAACATACCCGCTGAAAATAATATCATGCTTATGGCTGCAGCGGTTTTTATTTCTGTGACAGATCCGATTCCGATACCCAGCGATGCAAGGACAAAGAATGCGACTGCAAGCGAATAAGAAAAAACAGCATTTTTGACCAGACCCACTCTGTAATAAAGTCTTTGAAGCTGTTCGGTTATACTGTTTAATCTCTGCTCGTTGAAATAATCAAAACTTCCCGATTCGTTTTTAGTCATGTACTTTCGTTTTTCTTCATTAAGAAGCCTGATCCTGTTCACCACAAGCGAATATTTGTTGTTCATTCCCAGCAGAAGAAGTCCGCAGGCAGAAATCATGATCCCGGGAGAGAGCATGGCCTGAATTAGTGAAACTACTGAAAAATCGTGCATTTTAATCTATCCTGTTAAATTTTTGATGAGCTAATATAGAAGAAATAACTATATAAAGAAACATTAGTTAATTATTTAAAGAATTTTTTCTATATTTGTGATTCTAAAATAATAGGTGTATCATGGCAAAAGTACAGTCATTCGGCGATAAAGCCAAAGGCAAGAAAAAAGATCCTTATATCAGCGTTAAAGTTGTAAAATCTGTAAAATCAGATAAAGGCGCTTTCAAGTTCAACGAAAAATTCGTTAAGCTTGATGATGTAAGCAAAGTTTCTGAAATAAAATAAGGCGGTTCAACACCGCTTTATTTTTTTTACAGCACCCTCATTTACAGCTTACCGGAGCCCTTTCCCTCTTCCGGGTAATTACATTTCCAAAATAATATTGTTTATACTTAATGTAATTTGTTATCTTTGGATTAAACCATTTCATTTAACTATTTTCTGTTAACCGTTCCTTACAGATTCATGAACAAAATTATCCCCCTTACAGCCACTTCCAACTTTGAGGATTTTATTAAATCCGGATATTATTATGTGGATAAGACGGGATTCATTCCTCTTCTTGAGCAGAAGGCCAGCAAATATCTCTTTTATCTCCGCCCGAGACGATTCGGGAAATCTCTTTTCCTCTCCATGCTTGAATATTATTACGGCATTCAGCATAAAGAGAAGTATGATGAATTATTTCACGGACTTACTATCTCCGGCTCAGAGACAACGGGCAGAAACTCCTTTTATACTCTCGGGCTGTATTTCAGCGGAATTGAGACCAGCAAAACAGAACATATTCTGCCTACTTTTATCAATAAACTGCTAAACGGGATTTCCACTTTTATCAAAGATTACGGGATTCTTTCAAAAACTGATTTTAATGAGATATCATCAGAACCTGCTGCTGCCGCAATTCTTGAGACATTCATGGTTAAACTGAAGCTGAAAAAGTTTAATGGTAAAATTTTCGTTCTTATTGATGAGTATGATCACTTCACAAATGAACTTGTCT
>CAYPMQ010000489.1:0-1914 GCA_964411625.1 uncultured Ignavibacteriaceae bacterium | reverse complement strand
TCTCGAGATAGGTGATTCTAACTTTGCTATTCCCGTTGAAAACATCAAAAAAGTTCTCTCGATTAAAAGAGAGGATGTTTTCACGATAGACGGTAAAGACACGATCAATACGGGAGGCAAAGGCGTTTCGGTCGTGAAACTCGAGGAGATTCTCGAACTCAGAAGCAGAACAATAAGTGATGCTGACCTTCCTGATTCAGGCTCATGGCATTGTGTCATTGTAAGTGCAGAAAACGAGGAGATCGGCTTTGTTGCAGACCGTATTTCTGATGAACAGGAAATTGTTCTTAAATCACTTGGTCCGGTTTTGCAGAGAGTCAGAAATGTATCCGGTTCTGCAATTCTTGGCAACGGAAAAATCTGTATGATCCTTAACCCTTCTGATCTGGTCAGGTCAGTTCAGACTAAGACAGCTTCAATGACCGGTTCACTTATCGAAAAGAAGAAGAGCTCTGAGAAAAAGAAAAAAGTTATTCTTCTCGTGGAGGATTCTATTACCACCCGTATTCAGGAAAAACGGATTCTCGAGTCAGCCGGCTTCAATGTGATTGTTGCCGTTGACGGTGTTGATGCAATGGCTAAGCTGAAGGGTGAAAAAACAGACTGCATCGTATCTGATATTGAGATGCCGAATATGGACGGTATCACCTTTACAGAAAATGTAAGGAAAGATCCCGTTCATAGATCAAAACCGGTAATTCTCGTTACATCACTTTCCACAGAAGAAGACAGAAAACGGGGTCTTGAAGCCGGTGCGGATGCCTATATTACGAAAGGCACTTTTGACCAGAGATTATTAATTGAGACTATTAACAGGCTTTTATAAAGGCTTTATTCATGGATACTAAAACGGCAGGATCTTTGACTGTAACTCCGAAGAAAATCAGGGTGCTCCTTGTTGATGATTCGCTGATTGTGCTTGAATTACTCACAAGAATGATCTCCGGCTCTGCCGATATTGAAGTTGCCGGAACTGCCAGGAACGGCAGAGAAGCCATTCTGAAGATTAAGTCACTTAATCCGGATGTTGTCTGTACTGATCTGGACATGCCTATAATGGACGGGCTCGAGCTTACATCTTATATAATGGAAAATTGCCCCAGACCCGTTCTGGTAATCAGTACGCTGGTTGATCCTGAAAGGGATGCATCAAATGTTTTTGCCCTTCTTAAAGCCGGTGCCATAGATGTGCATCTGAAACCCAGCCTTGTGAGCAGGAATGAATTTCAGAAATCAGCTAAAGAGCTCAATTCAAAAATAAGGGTGGTGGCGGGTGTTTACATTTTCAAACGGAAGCGCTTTAATGAATCTTCTGAGGTTAAACCGGACTCCGTGTCAAAGCAGGGTAACGGGAAATTCAAAGCTGTTGCAATAGGAGTTTCAACGGGTGGGCCACAGCTTCTCGCTGAAATACTGCCTGAATTGCCTGATACATTCAGTATGCCCGTTTTTATAGTTCAGCACATATCGGATGGATTCATTAACGGTCTTGTTAACTGGCTTAATAATAACTGCAAAATGAAAGTTAAGCTTGCCGAAAACTGGGAATACCCTAAACCGGGTGTAATCTATTTCCCCGAGGAACAGACCCATCTGACAATTGAAAGAGGTGGCAGCATCTTTCTCAGCAAAGATCCGCCCGTTGATGGCCACCGACCCTCAGTCGATATTCTTTTTTCTTCCGTGGCTGAATTTTACAATGCCTCTGCTATAGGAGTAATTTTAACCGGAATGGGTAAAGACGGAGTGAGAGGGTTAATGAAATTAAAACAGATGGGCGCTCTGACAATTGCCCAGAATGAAGAATCTTGTGTGGTTTACGGAATGCCGGGCGAGGCAGTTAAAACAGGTGCCGCTGCCAAAGTGCTTTCACCTTCAGCTATTGTCAGAGAATTATTATTATCAGACCAATTA
>CAYPMQ010000488.1:0-1939 GCA_964411625.1 uncultured Ignavibacteriaceae bacterium | reverse complement strand
AGTTGGTTGTAGGAATATCCCTTATTTCCGCATACTTTTTAAGTTTTGAAGGTGTATCTCTTTCGGGATCAAAACTGATTGCAATATACTCTATATTTTTTATTCCTTTTTCATCTGCAGCTTTTCTGATACGCTGAAGATTGAGTACAGTCATTGGGCATATATCGGGGCAGGCGGTAAAAATAAAACCTACCAGCTTGACTTTACCATCAAAATCGGACGGGAATTTAACACGCCCGCTATCCTGATCGGTAAGAATGTAGCTTTCCTTGCTGATATCTTCCTTCAGCGGAAAGTTGTTATCGCAGCCTGTTAATAATAACATCAACAAACCGAGAGCCATTATATATTTCATTTTTTTTTGTACGTTTATTAAGAATTATCGGTTTACGGATTATAAAAAAGCTTACCTGAATTCATTTTCAACGATTACATAATCATTAGTTACAGAACCATCTGTCTGCACATTTCTGGCTTTGAAATAAACCTTGATTTGTAGTCCGCGGTCGTCATAAACATATCTGTTTTCGGACACTGAGCCATCACCGCTTTCAACATAAACTGATTTAATCATATCCTTTTGATGATAAGTAAACAAAGCGGTTTCATGAGCCTCATGAAATTCGGGTGCACTCGTCACCTTTTTAATAACTCTCCACTCGCTGTCGTATTCAAAACGGGTTACTGAAGAAGGTGTTTCAATATAGCTGATATTTCCTCTATCGTCATAATTGTACCTGATCATTTCCCTGCCGTTCTCACTTATCATAATCATCCGGTTCTGAGCATCATAAATGCAGTTATAACCTAATTTCATCCCGCCGTATTCAGGGCGGCTGCTCATTGATAAGAATTCAGTCACATTACCCGCAGAGTCCCGTTTATAAATAAAGTATGTTGTATCTTTTTCCCCTCCGCTGATAATCATATCAAGAAGATGATCATCATCTGAATAATAGAGATAATATCTCAGCATGTCTGAAGTATCGGTTTCACTGAAGTTCACTGCACGGTAAATAACTCTTCCCTGTTCATCATATTTTTCTGCTGATTCAAGTATTTTTTCACCTGAAGGGACGAATAAAGAGTCGGTTTTAACAAAAAAGATCTTTTACTCTTTAATTCCGTTTTGTTTCATCAGGCTGCTTTTTCTGATTAACTCTTTCGTTTCATTAACAAGATCCGTCTGTGCGAAGGCTGAGAATGAGAGCAGGAAAATTCCGGCAAGTATTTTAAGGAAATTCATTTTGTTACGGCGTGTATCTTAAAAAGAACGGGGTATTTCTACCCCGTGAAAAATCATTCAATACTATTAAGTTCTATATTAAAATCAAGCTGAAGCCTGGTTATCAGAGGAAACATTCCGTCAAAGAGAACTTCTATATATTCCCCGTTTTCACCTCTTGCTGCGACAATGTCCCATTCTTTTTCACCATCGGCTGATTTGTACATTCTTTTCTGAATACCCTCTGATACGAGTTTTACAGGATCAGTATCGGGGCCATAAAGTCTTATATCTGTTTCATTATTGTTAACAAGCTCCATAAAACTGACCCGGCTGCAGAATATTGAGGTTGTATTCGAAAATTTCTGAGGCGGCATTCCAAGCATCCCGAAAATGTAATTCAGTTGTGTTTTACTGGTTTCCATGGCTTCTGATGTCAGGGTAACTTTGAAACCTTTGATGCCGTTTTTAAACCAGACATATTCAACCTCATTACTGAGAGTTTCAAGCTGCACATCAAATGCGGTTGATTCATTCAGTGAATATTTGAGTTTCATGCCCGGCTTGAGTACTGAAGAAGTACTGCTGCTTCCACCAGTCTGTGAATGCACCGGATGACTCAATAAAAAAAGTGCGGCAATGATAGCAACTGACGTAAACCTTTTCATGTTAACCTCTTTATTTCTGATCTGATTTATCCAGATAGTGTTTAAC
>CAYPMQ010000487.1:0-1968 GCA_964411625.1 uncultured Ignavibacteriaceae bacterium | reverse complement strand
GTGCTCTTTCAGAGTACAACGGTGCCGTTAGAATCAAACTTCCCCAGAATGTCAGTAATTATCATGCTGATCTGGGCTGGATAGGAGGTCATTTCACCTATAACCGTGAGTTTCTTTCTTCAAGATGGTGGCTTAACGGTTATTTGATGGCAAATGTTGGAAAGATTGATTCTGTGGGTGTTTCGGAAAATTCCGGTAAAATCGCTGATGTTTTTGGTGTATCTGCAAACTTATCGGTTAATTACAAATTTGGTCAGACAGCCAATGACAGAATTTCTGCCGAAGTTCTTTTTACATCAGGTGATGAGAACGGCATAAGCGACGGAACACTCAACTCTGTTATAACAGGTAATGTTTACGGCTCACCTGTCGGAATATACAGCAGCCACAGGGCACTGCTTCTTTTCCCTGATCCTCAGGTTGTGAACAGATACTATAGTGCCGTTCACGATATTTCGAATATGGGTCTGGGTGTAACTGCTGCATTTCTTTCATATTCAAATGATCTGATTCCCAATAAGCTCACGGTAAAAGCCGGTGCTGCAACTGCAGTCTCTAATATTGCACCATCCGGCGGTGGTTCATATATAGGAACCGAATTCAATTTTGAAGTAAAGTACAACTTTAAAGTATTTCTGACCTGGGGTCTGAGCGCGGGATATCTTGCCATAGGCGATTTCTACGATGCCCCCTCAACAACCTACTTTGCTAAAAAGCCGGAGAACCCCTGGGTGATTTTCTCAACTTTAAGCTGGCTGATGTTTTAGGAGGAACCGATGAAAAGAAACAGTTTACTTATTTTAGCCGTAACTTTAGGTCTTCTACTCAGTGGTTGCAGCGGTTTTCTCTATACTGACAAACCGGCTCTTGAGTTTCAGGATATCGATTATACATTTCCGGTAAAGACCGCACTTGAAAATCCCCGAATAGCATATCTTGATCAGGGAAACGGCAGCGAAGTTATAGTTCTGGTTCATGGTCTTGCCAGCAATGCAGGATTCTGGAGATATAACATACCTGAACTATCAAAAAAATACAGAGTTATTGCAGTTGATCTCCCCGGATACGGTAAATCACAAAAAGGTGATTATCCTTATAAACTGACCTGGTATGCGGGTGTGATTAAAGATCTGCTTGATACCCTGAAAATCAAAAAGGTCACTTTGCTGGGTCACTCCATGGGCGGACAGATATCGATTCATTTTGCCCTGAAATATCCTGAATACCTTAACAAACTTATTCTTGCATCTCCTGCGGGAATCGAGGAATTTCAGAAAGGTGAAGGAGACTGGCTTAGAAGTGTTATGACAATTACAGGTGTCAAAACCACGCCTGAAGACGGAATAAGAAGAAATCTTGCAAACAACTTCTATAATTTCCCTGATCATCTTGAATGGATGGTTGAAGAAAGAACCAGAATGGCAAAGGCGGCAGATTTTAACGAGTTTTGTTACACGGTTGTCAGAAGCGTTAATGCAATGCTTGATGAGCCGACTACCAGACTTCTGAAAAATATTAAAACCCCGACACTCATAATCCACGGTGAAAATGACTGGCTGATACCGAATCCTTATCTTAACCCCGGTTTCACTTCGGATGTATTCAGGCTGGGTGAGTCACTCATTCCAAATTCAAAAAGAGTTGAGATACCTGAATGCGGTCATATGCTGCAGATGGAAAAACCGGAAATATTTAATGCGGAAGTAGTAAAATTTCTTGGCAACTAATGGAATTTAAGGATCTTCGTTACCCTTTTGGCGTTGACTATTTCCTCTGCAGTGAGGGCCACGAAATCTGTTATCATGACAGCGGAAGAGAGGGGAAACCTGTCATCCTTTTTATTCACGGACTTGGAAGTTATATCCCCGCGTGGAAGGAAATTATCCCGGCACTGAGCGGAACCTTCAGATGTATTGCACCTGACCTGCCGGGATACGGTAAATCTTCCAAGTTGATTAAGGCTCCTTC
>CAYPMQ010000486.1:0-1974 GCA_964411625.1 uncultured Ignavibacteriaceae bacterium | reverse complement strand
GTTTTTTTTACATTTAGCCTAATTTACTCATTTTTAATGAATTTTTAGGGTTAAACAAAGATTCCCCCCCGGCGCTGAGTGTTGAAAACTGAAACACGCTGGTGCGGGTGGAGCAGGCTCAGGAAAGTCAAACCCGGAGTACATTTGTGGAATTCGAGGGAAGAAAAACAGTTGCAGGGAGTTCTTAGTGCGTGGTGCTTTTTTCTTGATTTTGATTAGTTATGGTGTTGATGAAAATTGACTAATAAGTTAATAATCATTTTTTGAAAATCCGTGAAATTGGTGTCTAAATCAAATGAATATCAGGAAACAGGGTGCCCCGCATGTGGATCCGGATCAGGTCTGTTTCTACAACATTGAACATTAAATTCAACAACTTTACCTTTTTCCCTTTGTGTACTCGTGTCTTCGCGGCCTGAAATTCAACCCACCGCAGGCGCATCGTGAGAGAGGCTGCAGGGTTTCTTCACCGTTGACTGAAGTCAACGGCAATAGATAAAATAGCTATAACCGCTTATAATATAAGGAGTTATATCTATTACCGCTGGTTTTAACCGACGGAAAAGGAAGCCCAAAAATCCCGGGTTTTAACCACATCAGTAGTGTATTAATGTTACAGGCCGGAGGCTGGCGGTACTCCTTAAATTGACACTATAATTCAATCAAAAACATTGCCTTTGCATCTATTCATACAATCTACGCCTCTGGCGGATATTCATAATTTCATACCTCCCCATTCTTTCAATAATTCCCGGAGGAAGGCAGCAGAACAGATTTGAAATAAAAAAGCCGGTTCCCCGCAAAAGGAACCGGCAAATGGTGTTTTGAGATAAACGGATGGTTATGCGTTAACGGGTATCTCGATCTTCTGCGTCCATCCGAATTTATCTTCAACTTTTCCTCTCTGTATGGCTGTAAGATAATCAAACAGCTTCTGTGCAAGCGGACCAATTTCTCCTCCGCTGACCTGCAGAATTCTGTCCCGGTATTTGAGTTCACCAACTGATGAGATAACTGCAGCGGTTCCGGAACCAAATACTTCCTTAACATTGCCTTTATCATATTCTGCCATGAACTCATCCATGCTGATCAGACGTTCGGTAACTTTCATTCCCCAGTCTCTGCAGATATCTATTACCGATAATCTGGTGATACCGGGAAGAATTCCACCCGTGAGTTTGGGCGTTAAAAGTTCGTCACCGATCTGAATGAAAATATTCATGGTTCCGACTTCCTCAATGTACTTCAGCTCAACTGCGTCAAGCCAGAGCACCTGAGTGTAACCCTGTTTTCTAGCTATTTCAGCGCCAAGCATGCTTGCAGCATAGTTTGCAGCAGTTTTGCACTCGCCGAGGCCCTTGCGCACTGCACGAACGTATTCATCCTGGATCAGAATCTTAACAGGTTTGAATCCTTCGGGATAGTATGCACCAACAGGTGAAAGCATAACAAACATTTTGTAATCTGATGAGGGACGCACTCCGAGGAACGGATCTGAGCCGACCATGAATGGTCTTATGTATAATGTATCCGAGTTATTTTTCGGCACCCACTCTTTATCAATCCGCACAAGTTCTTTAGTTGCTTCAACCATGAAATTGATATCTACCTCAGGCATGCAGAGTCTTTTTGCAGAGTTATTTAAACGCTGATAATTTTTTTCAGGTCTGAAGATAAGAATGTCACCGTTTTCACCATAATATGCTTTTAAACCTTCAAATATAGTCTGTCCGTAATGTATAAAAGTAGTGGCGGGGTGTAACGATAGATTGCGAAGGGGCATAATCTTTGCATCATGCCAGCCCTTTGCGGGTGTATAATCCATAACAAAAATATGGTCTGTAAAGAACTTGCCGAAACCGAGGTTTTCTGCAAGTACTACGGGTTCTTCTCTCTCGAGAATCTCATAGGCGATATTTTCCATAATGGGAACCCTTCCTATTTAGTTAATAAGGGTTAAATTGAATTTCAAAA
>CAYPMQ010000485.1:0-1981 GCA_964411625.1 uncultured Ignavibacteriaceae bacterium | reverse complement strand
GGCGGAATCCGTAAAATACGCGTTTCTAAAAATCACAAGCGGGTACAAAGCACCACTCACCACGCATGAAGAACGAATAATAAACCGCCCAAATCTGTGTATCTTGCGTAGCTGTGCCGTTTATGCTGCTTCTGACCCGCCGTGGCGGGATGTTGTCACTGCATTAAACCTGTATAACTCCGGTCTTAAATTCTTCAAAATCGGGGTTGTTATTTGCGGCTGAAATTGCCAATGAGATATATTCTCTTGTTCTTGCCGGGTCAATAATCTCATCCACCCAGAGACGCGCGGCTGCGTAATACGGTGTGCTCTTTGATTCATAAGAATCTGTAATCTCTTTCAGGAGTTTTTTCTTCTCCTCTTCTGTAGCTTTATGATCACCGTTTTCAATTTGTTTTACCTTAATATCCAGCAGGACACTTGCGGCCTGAGCTCCGCCCATCACCGCTATTTTGGAAGTAGGGTAAGCGAAGATAAATCTTGGGTCATAAGCTTTACCGCACATTGCATAGTTGCCTGCACCGAAGCTGTTTCCCACGATAATAGTAATTTTCGGCACAACAGAATTTGCAACCGCATTAACCATCTTGGCACCATCCTTTATGATACCGCCATGCTCCGCCTTGCTGCCAACCATGAAGCCTGTTACATCCTGCAGGAATATCAGGGGGATACCTTTCTGATTGCAGTTAAGAATGAATCTGGTTGCTTTTTCTGCGGAATCGGAATATATGACACCGCCTACCTGCATCTCACCTTTGGCATTTTTTACAACCGAACGCTGATTGGCGACTATACCCACCGCCCAGCCGTCAATCCTGGCATAAGCGGTAATAATAGTTTTACCATAACCTGCCTTATACTCATCAATTTCCGAGTTGTCAGCAATTCTGGCAATGAGTTCATACATATCATACTGTTTTACAGGATCCTCGGGAAGGATGCCGTATATCTCAGCAGGATCAAACAATGGTTTTGCAGGAGTTACACGGTTAAAGTCTGCTTTTCTGCCGGTCTTATACTTGTCAATAAGACTTCTGATCAGTTTAATGCACTCTTCGTCATTTTCCATCACATAATCAGTGACACCTGATATATCTGACTGCACCTTTGCACCACCCAGCGATTCATTGTCAATCACCTCACCTATTGCGGCCTTAACCAAATGCGATCCTGCAAGGAAGACCGATCCTGTTCCTTTAACAATTAAGGCCTCATCACTCATTATCGGCAGATAAGCACCTCCTGCAACACAGGGCCCCATGATAGCGGAAATCTGAGGAATACCTTTGGCAGAGATCTTTGCGTTATTTCTGAAAATCCGGCCGAAATGCTCCTTATCCGGAAATATCTCATCCTGAAGCGGAAGAAAAACGCCGGCAGAATCAACAAGATAGATTACAGGAAGGCTGTTTTCATAAACTATCTCCTGCGCTCTGAGATTTTTTTTGCAGGTAAGGGGAAACCATGCTCCTGCTTTGACAGAAGAATCATTAGCAACAATCATGCATAGCCTGCCGGAAACAGTACCTATCCCTATAACGGTTCCTGCAGCGGGAGCACCGCCCCACTCTTTATACATTTCATAAGCGGCAAATGAATTCAGTTCATAAAAGACAGAACCCGCGTCGGTGAGTTTCTCAATTCTCTCACGGGCAGTAAGCTTCCCTTTTTCTCTGATTTTCAGAAGGGCTTTTTCTCCGCCGCCCAGTTTAATTTTATCATGAGCAGCGTTGAGCTTTCTGAGAGCGTTCTTCTGAAAGTCTTCCCTCTCCAGGAACTGAAGGTTATGCTTCAGTTCGGTACCGATTTTTTTCATCAGGTTACTCCTGAGCGAGATTTCTTGCGATAACTATTCTCTGCACTTCTGAGGTGCCTTCACCGAAAGTCAGGAGTTTGACATCACGATAGAATTTTTCAACGGGATAATCTTTTGTATATCCATATCCGCCAAATATCTGAACAGCCTCTGAAGCAGCTT
>CAYPMQ010000484.1:0-1982 GCA_964411625.1 uncultured Ignavibacteriaceae bacterium | reverse complement strand
GATTAAGCGTAATTCCTTCTCCGTAAAGAATATCACACTAATAAAAATCAACTTATAGCAAAAGAGTGAAGTAGTGTTTCTTAAAATATAATTTTTGTTTGAATTTAACAAATTCAGCAAACGCTTTAGTTGAATTTTATAACTCTATACCATCAGCTCACAAATTCAGTGATTAATAACTGTAAATGGGTTAAACTATTGAGTATACATCGAAAAGTTTGTGTATTTTTTTACAAGACGCATAGTTTCCGAGACAGCCGGAGGAGTGGATTAATGGGATGCGGTGTTTTACCTTGTCAGATAAGTTTGTAATGCTTTTTATTGTCGTCAGGGTCATTTCTCCGGCAGTACATATAATATCTGTTACCGGCATAGCTGTCAGATATTTCCCGAAGCGGGGCATCAGAAAACCGCCATAATTTTTGTGCAGACGAAAATGGCTCAGGGCTGATTATTTTTATTGAGATTTAATTACGGAACAGGATTATGGAATCAGATAAACATATTTGTATTTGTTACTTTTCCGGAACAGGAAACTCTAAAAGGGTTGCAAACTGGATTGCTGAAACAGCAGCAGCAAACAACTTCAGTGCGGCTTTATATGATATCTCAAAGAATGATTCATCAGATATTTTTCCCTGCAGGCAGGACGAGTTGATATTTTTAATCTCTCCGGTGCATGGTTTCAATTATCCTAAAATAATGCTTGATTTTATCCGAGAAATACCTCCGGGAAGAAATCATTTAGTGCTTATGAATACCAGGGCAGGAATGAAACTCGGGAAATTTATCACACCCGGTTTGAGTGGTATAACATTCATGCTCGCATCGGTATTACTTAAAAATAAGGTTTATAAAATTCAGGGACAGATCCCTTTGGATATGCCTTCAAACTGGATATCAGTTCATCCGGCATCGCGCAGAAAAGCCGTGGAGTACATTATTGACAAAATAAATACGAGGGTAGTAAAACATACTGAAAAATTACTTTCCGGGGAAAAAGATTTCATTGCATTGCGTGATATAATTCAGGATATACTGATTGCTTCGGTAGCCTTGGGATATTATTTTATAGGCCGGTTTGTGTTTGCGAAATCATTTTATGCTACTTACTTATGTGATGAATGCGGAGTCTGCTTAAAAAACTGTCCTTTAAAGGCAATTGAAATGAAAAAAACCACCCGTTCTGGACATTCAAGTGCGAGAGCTGTATGAAATGTATGAATTCATGTCCGAAAAATGCGATCGAAACGGCTCATGGATTACTCATAATTTCATACATTTTTCCTCATTGGTTCTGAGTGCTTTTTTTTACCCATATCCTGCTGCTGTAACAGGAAATGCCATTATCTCAGCATCCGCTGCAAATATCCTGTTCCTGATGATGCTATGGCTTTTATACAGAATTGAACACCCCCTTCTGAGGATTGCTATTATCAGAAAAATTCTCCGGTTAACATCATTAACTCATTTTCGTTTCAGGGGAAGATACCATATAAGGACAAAACAGTTTCCCGGGAAGATATAGATTGACCTTATATACTGCTGATTGATGTCAGGAACCGGTCTTTACAGATAAAACTCATGTGATTGAGTCTCAATTCAAATGAAACGCGGCACTTCCTCACTTTTTCTCAGGTTAATAAATGCGGGGATGCAACAAGATCAGTTAAAGAGGGGAGAGACTTTCAAATCTGAGCAAGAAAACCATTTTTTATTGTTTACGTTACTTTAATTGAAACCCGTGATGTGAATGATTAAAAACTGAGTATCCGTTGTTTCAGAATAAAAAATTAAATTTAACCCAGTAGAGGATTCAGAAAATACAAAGTGAAATAATCCTGCATAAGCTACGATAACCTGAATTCCTCAGATTTTTTCTTCTGACCAACTGATGATTCTGATTCTATTTCACCTGACTCAAGCAAATATTTTAACTATATTTGAATCGTTTAAAACCACAAATAATTTATCTGAATGAA
>CAYPMQ010000483.1:0-2001 GCA_964411625.1 uncultured Ignavibacteriaceae bacterium | reverse complement strand
TATCAGAAGTTGTCGGAAGCTTTAAGTCATTTGACGGTAAATTTCTGACCAATGGTGATGATTTTGAGAATGCTAAAATATCATTTGAAGTTGATGTCAAAACAATTAATACCGATAATAAAGACAGAGATGAACATCTCATTTCAGATGACTTTTTTAACGCTGAAAAATTCCCTAAAATCAAGTTCGAGGGAAAAGAGTTGAAGAAAGTATCGGGTAACAAATACAAACTTAAAGGTAATTTTACAATGCGTGACGTTACCAAATGGATTGAGCTCGATGTTAAATTCAACGGAACCATCAAAGATGTAAAAGGCAGAACAAAGGCCGGTTTTGTAATTACAGGTGCGGTTAACAGATTTGATTATAACCTCAAATGGAGCCGTATTCTTGACGGCGGAGGACTCGTAGTCGGTGATGAAGTCAGAATAAACTGTGCCCTTGCTCTTTTTAAGAAGTAACCAGTATTATTGACCGGAAATCAAAACAGATCATTATTGATTAACTTACTTCTGTTATGATTTCCGGTTTTTTTCTATTCCTGCTTATTCCCTCATCACACCACCACTTTTCAATACAAGTATTAATTAAATAAGTCAGTTTCCACAAGGATATCAGCTAACAAATTCACTAAGATCAGTACCCCCTCTAAATCCGGAGGCTTTTAACCTGTTGACAATGTTAATACTGAAACCGCTGATACTCTGCACCGCCGGGGCTTTCTGATGTCACTGCTGTCACTGAAACCGCTGGTTCTCTCCCATCCCCGTCATGTACTGTTTTTCCTGCTCCTTTTAGTATATCTTATTCTGTGAATACTTTCAGGTGAAAGAAAAAACTCTTCAGCCAGCATATACTCAATATCCTCATTTGTAAACCCTTTCAATTTAAGTTCATCAAAACGGGCATTAATTTTAAGATTTCTGACGGCAACAGAATTTATAAGCCCCAGATTTTCAAGTTCATTAAAATTCATTGAACTGAGTTTTTCGGTCATATATTTTTGCCCTCCCGGATTTTAAAGTACCTTGATCTGATTTTTCTGCAGATATATATTTGAGTAACCTTCATTTGGTTAAATTTCTCCTTTCATGCGGGGATGGATTACGCCACCTCCCCGCTTTTTTTTCCCGTAATTTTTTAGTATCATTTGTGTTTAAGATATTTACATTATGATAGTGAAAATATAAGATTATTATCTCATTTATGTCAAGATAATATTATTATCTTACTATAGTTTTTATACTAACATTAAAAGCTTACATGATAAATAAAAGAGAAATTGGCGTAAGGTTGAGAGAATTTGCCACGCGCAACTATGAGACTCTTGCCGAGTTCGCAAAAGCTCTTGATATGAAGCCTCAGACTCTTAATTCTTACCTTTCCGGAAAGATTATACCGGGGGGTGAGCTGCTCAACAAACTTGCTGCGCTTGGGGTTAATATTAAATGGCTGCTCAATGGTTCAGAATATAAAGTGCCCGATGATGCAGGTAATTCTCTTACTTATCGTGTTCTGGGGAAAATTCCGGCAGGTTATAAAGAATTTCATGATATGAGTGAGTGGCCCGAGTTAAGAGCACTGAATTACGATCCCGATACACACTTTTTTCTTGTTGTTGACGAAGAGTTCGGTTACTCAATGATGCCTCTGGTAAATCCGGGTGATATGGTGCTCGTCAGCACTTCGGCAAAAGTGAAGAATGGTGATATGGTTGCAGCAATCTTTGATGAAACCAAGGGGGCACTTAAAATATTCTCCGAAAATCCTAAGATTCCCGGGGCTGTTGTTTTAAGTTCATATAATCAGGCAATACCGCCTATGTTCCTTCGCAAAGACGAGGTCAGACTTTATAAGGTTGTGCTTCTGGAAAAAAAGGCCTGAACTTAATGTTTTGGCTGAGCTTTTGCAAAATAATTGGATAATCCTTCGTCTATCGCTTTCCCAAGTTCAATAGCGAATTCCTTGCGGCTCATCTTTGAAACTTCAACCGGATTGCTG
>CAYPMQ010000482.1:0-2008 GCA_964411625.1 uncultured Ignavibacteriaceae bacterium | reverse complement strand
CTTCACGGGTGAGTACTCCGGTGTAATTGCATTTGTTGTCATAGAGTGTCTGGTAACGGTATCAGAAGTGTTTCTGATTAAAGCTCTGATGAAATGCGATACCGGCAAAGCAGCAAGAGTCTCAATAGTTGCAAATGTTCTCACTGCATCGCTTGGTGTGGTTTACATAATTATAGGCTGATAATGAAAAAATATGAACTGGTAATATTTCTCGGGTTGGTACACTTCTTTAATGACTGCATCAGCGGACTCATTGTTGGCAGGGCTGCAGGCACAAAAGACGTGCTTACAACCGGTCTTTTTGTAATGGTGTATAATGTGCTCGCATTCGGGATTCAGCCCGTCTGGGGAGTGCTTGGTGATTATATGAGGAACTACAAGTATGTTACTCTCCTTGGCATGATTCTGGTTATCCTCTCCCTGTTTACAATAGAGATAAATATCCTGGCATCAATAATTCTTGCGGGGCTTGGTTCATCGGCATTTCATGCAGGCGGAGGCGGGCTCACTCTGCTGACAGCCGGTGAGTCATCGAAATTCACGGGCATTTTTGCTTCTCCGGGGGTACTCGGACTCGGAACTGGCGCGCTTCTGGTCCACCTTGGAATTTTTCCTGTTGTGCCGATGATAATTGTCATGATTGCTGCTTCGGCTGTGCTGATGTTCTATTTCAGACAATCAGAAATAGTTGAAATAAGCATGCAGAGAGATATCGAGGAATTTGAAACCCATGATTTTGTCATGATAATGATGCTCATGATAATTGCTTTCAACTCACTTGTCTGGAATCTGCTTAACATTTTCAACGCGGGAAATTATTCGGCACTCGTAATCATAGCCTATGCGGCCGGATCAGGAAAACTTTTTGGCGGATATGCGGCTGAATACTTCGGTTACAAGAGGTATCTTATTGTTGCCCTGATCACCGCAGTTCCGTTCCTTCTTCTGGGTAAAATAAATGTCATATTTGCGGCGGCAGGAGCATTCCTTCTTCAGTCAACAATACCCGTTTATGTGGCTACACTCTACCGCTTTACCGTAAACAGACCGGGTTTCTCGGCATCGCTTTCATTCGGGTTCATGATCGCAGCAGCGGGTCTTCCCGTATTCATTTTCAGCAGGCCTTTCCTTAATCAGTACTTTATGTATGCAGTGCCGGTACTTGCGTTAATACTCGTTCTTCTGATCAGAAAACTACCGGTTAATTCAGGCGGTGCAGGGTCGGAAAAAAGGTCTGCACTTACCTGATTCTTTGCTCTTATTTTGACTTTGGAATTTTAAGCTCATATCTGAAAAAGTGGTATTCGCAACCCGAGAGCAATAGCATGATCTAAGTCAGAAACGGAAAGATTCCCGGCTGCGGAATGCTCAGAAAGTGTTATGCGGGATATAAGATTGGTCCCCTCTTTGCAGAAGAGCCGTGTATTGCAGAGGAGATTCTCTGCAGCCTCATCTCAAAAGCTGATAAACTTACCGAGGTCTTTTTTGACCCGCCCGAAGTCAATGAAGCCGCCCTTGTCATCACGGAAAAATACAATATGTCAAAGGTTTTTGAAACGGCAAGAATGTACGCCGGCACCTCCCCTGAACTCCCCGTAAAGAATATCTGCGGGATAACAAGTTTTGAGCCGGGATAGGCGGAGTGAAGTATGAAGTATGAGTTAAGAAGTATGAAGTTTGAGGAATGAAGTATGAATTATGAGGTATGAAGTTTGAGGTATGAGGTATGGAGTATGAAGTATGATGGATGGCGCCGGTTGCCCAGCAAATAAAAAGCAGACAGTCATCCCAATCAAATAAATCATGAAGATCACAGTGCGGAGAATCAGAAGTTTTTGCGGTTAACGAACAGCGGCACTTAAGCACCTGACCCGGAATCCGTATGCATTTTATTTAATTACACCTATTAATGTGCTGATGCAGGCTGATTCTTTTCTTTGTGGCATGAAAACCATTCCCTTTGCGGGCTAAAACCCCATTCAAGCCCTCAGAATCTTCTCCATAGCCC
>CAYPMQ010000481.1:0-2011 GCA_964411625.1 uncultured Ignavibacteriaceae bacterium | reverse complement strand
GTTTCCTGTTTCCTGTCTCCTGTTTCCTGTTATTGATGATATATTTCAGATTTCAAGAATATCGTAATCGCTCTTACCAGTAAAGATCACCACAAAAGATTTACAATTGATACCTTCTGAAGCAAGTGAAGATTTATATCGTGATAACTGGGCTGTTTCTTCAGTTTTCAATGCTTCAGTCTTTTTACTGTTGCCTGTCTTTACATACTTCAATTCAAGAAGAAAATTGAATTTACCGGGATTTAATTGAGTCGGTAAGAGAAGTAGATCAGCATAGCCTTTATCTGTTTCATGTTCACTTTTAACAAAATAGGCGTTGTTGCCCATCAGGAGAGTCATAAATATCATCTTAATATTTTTCTCACTGAATTGCTGAAGATCCCTGTTAGAGAGACTGTTCAGAACCTTATTCACATAGTTAACCAGTTTATCAATCCTGCCTGATTCTGACATCTCAATCAAAGCGTCTCTCACAGGTACACTTTCATACCTGATCTGATGCCTGGATTCAAAAAGAAATCTGAAATACTCCCAATACATTACTTTGATAATATGATTAGGAATAACGAAATCAAAAACCTGGAATTTCGAGTCATTTATTGTAAGCAATCCATTATAAAACAGAAGTGAAACTGCTTCAATACGGGTATATGGAAGTTCAAAATTAAACCTGAGAGTCAGCTTTTCACTGATTCCTTCATTATTGAGAATTTCGCCGGTCACTGCATCTGATTCCTCAGGAGAAAGATGCATAAGTATATTTGCAATCTTTTTATAGTCAGAAGTGACATTTATATCCGCCATCTGGTCGGGATATTTCCAGTCTCTACTGAAAGCAGAGAGAAATGAAATAACCATTTGCGGATTGTAAAGCCTCTGATCTGCATCAACAGAAAATTTGCTGCCATTGTACCACAGACGCATATCTTTCAGCAAGGTCTCCGGATCGAACCTGCCGGGTTCCCAGATAGTATTCTGAATCATTAACCTGAGTTCATCCTCAGTAAAACCCGCCATTTCATGGAATGTCTTATCCAGTGTAATATTCTGAGCAATATTAAATCCGCTTGTCATACTGTCAAGAGTTACCGGCGTTACACCAGTTGCAAAAAAGCGGTCTATAATTCCTTCTCCCATGTAGATCTTTATAGTTTCATAGAATTTCCGGACCCATCCGTTCCTGGCAACAATCTGAGAAAAATGATCTTTGTTGAATGAAAAGAGTTCATTTGTAAAGTGATCATATTCATCTATCAAAACATATATCTTGCCACCCGGCACGTTTTGGAGGAAAAGTGAAATAAACTTTTTGAACATCTCAACATTTCGATTTTCTTCAAGAACAGAGAGTATCTCCTTTTTTTGGAAGAGTGGATAAGCTGTTGCGAAGTCTCGGATACCTCTCGCTATCTCTGCGTCAAATTTTTCTCTGATTTCATCTTCGATCTGCGTATTTATTCCGCTGAAATTAAACTTAAGAATGTAATATGAGTTTCGAAGCGGAGTGGTGTTCTCGGGTTGCCCTATAAAGTACCCGCCAAAGAGTGTCTGGAATTTTTCCCTATACTGTTTCCCATAATAATATTCAAGCATCGAAAGGTGGAGTGATTTGCCAAATCTGCGCGGACGAAGAAAAAAAATGCCCGGGAAATTTGAATCTTCAAGTTCTGTGATGAAGAAAGTTTTATCAACATAATAACCCCCGCCTTCAATTAGTGAGGCAAAATTTGAGGTTAATGCAGGGATTCTTTTCTTGATCATCAGGCTCACATATTTCTCTTAATCAGTTACAGAATATAGTGAATTTTGAAATCATCTATATTTGGAATACCTGACTACCAGACACAAAGAAGGTATTTTCAGTTCAATGTTCGGGGTTCAATGTTGAAATCCCCCGTTTATGCCGCTCCTGATCCTGTTATTGTTGCAAAACCACGGGTTGTGTTATAAAGGATTAGATTATTGTATTGGCGGCATAAACGGGAAGAAACACGAACAAAACGAATTAACA
>CAYPMQ010000480.1:0-2019 GCA_964411625.1 uncultured Ignavibacteriaceae bacterium | reverse complement strand
GTGTTAATCAGCCTCATTTGTCACTGAAATGTAAAAGGAAGGTAAAAAATGCCTGATTCTGAATGAAACTCTTTTTGATTTTCACTTTCGGATGAGGGAAATCAGAATCTAAAGGAAACCCGGATCATCGGTGAAAACACGTGGATAAAATATAATTCCTTTGATTTTATTTCAAAAATGGGTTTATTTAACTTTATAAAAAATATCAGATTAAACTAAAATCGGTGAAAACCGGAGAGCCTGAATGAACCTTAAGAAATGCCTTTTTATCGCAGCCACGCTGTTTATGTTAGCAGCTGATGTAATAAAAGCCCAGCCTGATTCAGCATACTGGTGGAATGAATCAGTGTTTTATGAAGTATTTGTCAGAAGTTTTTATGACTCAAACGGGGACGGCAGGGGTGACCTTAACGGACTCATCCAGAAGCTCGATTACCTCAATGATGGGGATCCTAATACAACAACCGATCTTGGCATTGAAGGAATATGGCTGATGCCCATGAACCCATCTCCCAGTTATCACGGTTATGACGTAACTGATTATAAAGGTATTAACCCGCACTATGGCGATATGCAGACCTTTAAGCAGTTCCTGCAGGCGGCACACCAGCGGGGTATAAAAGTCATAATCGATTTTGTGATGAACCATTCTTCAAGACAGCACCCCTGGTTCCAGCAGGCGGCACCTAACCCCTCCTCGCCGTACCGCAACTACTACAGGTGGAGCAATACCAATCCCGGTTATCCAGGCCCTTGGGGACAGACCGTATGGCATCCTTACAACAGCTATTATTACTTCGGGATGTTCTGGAGCGGAATGCCTGACCTCAACTATGAAACTCCGGCACTGAAACAGGAGATGTTCAATATCACCCGTTTCTGGCTTGATACCATAGGGGTTGACGGTTTCAGGCTTGATGCAATAAAACATCTTATGGAAAACGGACAGATAATGGAGCATGCACCTGCCACCTTCACATTTCTTCAGGAGTTCAACTCTGTTTACAAGGGGTCAAATCCTGATGCCCTTGCAGTTGGTGAGGTTTGGTCAGCCACAAATCAGGTTGTACCTTATACCACTGGCAACAAGCTTGATCTCTGCTTTGAATTTGATTTAGCTTCCGCAATAATAAATTCAGTCAGAAACGGTGACCCGCTTTCTCTCAAAAACAAGATGAATCAGGTGAATACATCTTACAGATTCCTGCAGTACGCCACTTTTTTGACCAATCATGACCAGGACAGGGCGTTCACACAGATCGGGGAAAACTTCGATAAGATGAAACTAGCTGCTTCAATTTACCTTACACTCCCGGGAGTGCCGTTCATTTATTATGGTGAGGAAGTTGCCATGAAGGGCAGCGGTGCAGATGAGAATAAAAGAAGGCCTATGCAGTGGACTCCGGGCACCAACGCGGGTTTCACGACAGGAACCCCGTGGTATCCGCTTTATGCTAATTATTCAACTGAAAATGTTCAGGTTATGCAGGGGAACCAGAATTCCCTCTGGCACTGGTACAGGCGTTTTATTAAAATCAGGGAAACAGAAGCTCCTCTGAGAAAAGGATATTTCAGCACGCTCTCAGGCACCAACTCCCTGATCTACGGATATGCCAGGTACACCAGAACCGAAATGAATCTTGTGTTTCATAATTTCGGTATTAACCCGGTCTCAACGGTTGAGATGTCCCTTCAGTCATCCCGTCTCCCGGCAGGGACATATTACTTGACGAATGTAATGACAGGTGAAAATCTCGGATCAATTTCTGTTAATTCTTCAGGAGGATTTGCATCAACTGTTTTTCACTCACCTGTTGAAGGAAGATCAACCACAGTACTCAGAATATCTGACACGCCGTCATCAGCAGAATATGAGCCGGCAGAAACTCCTTTAAGATTCACATTATTTCAGAATTATCCCAATCCTTTTAATCCGTCAACCAATATTTCATTTTCGCTTCCCGAAAGATCAAAGGTCAGCCTTAAAATCTATGATATAACGGGAACAGAGGTTGCAGT
>CAYPMQ010000479.1:0-2027 GCA_964411625.1 uncultured Ignavibacteriaceae bacterium | reverse complement strand
AATCTCCCCTTTTTTCATCAATTTTCGGTAACCCTTATTTATGATTCTATACGTGATTCAAACTGCTCGGCTAAAGACGCATCTACTCCCTCAAGAGCGGCATAAAGGTCATCATTATTAACAACTGAGAATGTAACAGCCATTGCCGCATCGGGCGGTGTGGCTACTATTCCGCTTTCGTCATTTGTGTAAGTCCAGCCTGCAGGAAGCGTAACTGATACCTGAGCTGTGGGGTGGGTGAATGTTTCCTGGGCAAAATTTGTTGCTGCAAATGCCAGAATGAACAAAGCAATTATTGTGAGTCTTTTTGACATAACGTCTCCTGAAATAATATAAGTTAATATTTGGTTGATTGATTTTTATTTAATTTTCAGATTATCCTGAGACCTGGCTTTCCGATCATCAGATGTCAGGATAAATTTCCGAACACAATGAAAACTCCTTGGTGATTTTTTCAGAACACCAGACTCATTCAGGTTGATATCGTACCACCCTGCTTGCATCCCGCATTCAGTAATATGTTTATTTCATTCAGGCCTTTTCAAAATAACCGGTTGCTTCTAACGTGATTAATCGGCTCCGGATAAACCGTAAAGAAATTTTGTTAACTTCGCCTGTGCCCTGAATGCTCGGAAAATAATTAAAATATCCTGTTTTTTTGTGTCTGTCTTAAATATTGTTTGGTACAACGTGTTTTTTCTGCCATGCCATCCTTAACTTTTGCTGCAACCGTAGGCTGCATGAGATATTTTTCAGGATGCAAATCTTTTTATCCGGCTGAACTCATCTCCTGTCAAACAATTCAGGATAGCAATAAGCAGCATCAGCTTTCATCATTTTAATTATAGAACCCGGTCAGGCAGAAAATAAAAGAGGCTGAAATAGAAAGCCTCTTTTTGACCAAACTTATTTTTCTGAACTTGAAATTATTATTGTTACTCTTTGAAAGTAAAATCAATTAAATTATTGAGCACCGGCTATACTTCCGAGTATTGACTGTACATCAGCTGCATATTTCTGAAGAACATCTGCCTGAGCAAATGCACTGATCACTAATGATAAGTTAGCTGCAGGTGCGTCAACAACGGCAACCATTGCTTCAAGACCATCTGCCTGGCCTTCAACATATCTTAAGCCAAGACCATTTACTTCACCGGCCTGTGCCTCACCAAAACTTACTGATGAAAACTGCTCTGAGAATGAAGCATCTACGCCCATAAGCGCTGCATCAAGATCATCATTGGCAACAACTGAAAATGAAATTCCGAGACCACCATCAGCGGGTGATGCTGTGATTGATTCTTCCTCAATCTGATAGGTCCAGCCTGCAGGAAGGGTTACTGATACTTTGGCTGTTGGGTGTGTAAATGTTTCCTGTGCAAAACTTGTCACTGCAAAGAATGCAACAAAAAACGCAATGGCGGCGAGCTTTTTAGACATAATGTCTCCTTGAATTATATTTTTGATAGTTAAAATTAAATCTGTTCCTGTATAAGGTCTTCAAAGTATGTGGTTTTACTTACGAAGAGGCTCCTTTTTATAGTACGCTGCCTGTGTTCGGTTCCCCTGAGATTTGTCTGCAAAATACTAATCCGGTAAAGGTACTCCGGATTTAGCCACGCGAAAATTGCAACTATATTGGGTGCTTTTTTGATTTGTGGATAACCTGGGTTATCCAGACTTTTCGGACACTTCAATATAACTAAAATATTATTGATAAAGCCAAGAGAAATATTAAGTATCCTGTTCTTTTATTAAAAAAGTTACAATGATTATATATTGCTTAAAGATGATTTCTTCCGGGAATTGCGTTTTACCTGAAAATTTTTCTTTTATCGCTGTATAAGTTGCCTCACCGTGAACAATTAATTAGTGATCTGACTGCATTCAGGTATGAATTCAGTATATTGATAATCTGCGGAGGGCATAGCTAAACATCTTATGAAAAACAGGTGGGAGAGGATCTAATGGCTGACAGATAAATGCCCGGCATTGATCATCAGATCTTCAGCCGGGCAGTATTAATA
>CAYPMQ010000478.1:0-2033 GCA_964411625.1 uncultured Ignavibacteriaceae bacterium | reverse complement strand
AACGCACACCACTCCTGTTCAGATCAGGATAATGGAAAAAACTCAACCGCCGATACGGGCCATAATGCCCGGTAAAGTTTTCAGGAATGAAGCCATCAACGCAAGGAGTTACTGTCTGTTCCACCAGGTTGACGGTATAGTTGTTGATACCAACGTGACTTTCTCGGAGCTTAAAGCCACACTTGTATTTTTTGCGAAGGAGTTTTACGGCAGCAATATTAAATATCGTTTCAGAACTTCATTTTTCCCATTCACAGAACCCAGTGCAGAAATGGATATAACATGTTTTCTGTGCAAGGGAAACGGCTGCAGAATATGCAAACAGAGCGGCTGGCTTGAAATTCTAGGATGCGGAATGGTTGATCCTAATGTGTTTAATTCAGTTGGTTATGACAACGAAAAATACACAGGATACGCCTTCGGTATGGGTATAGAAAGGATTGCACTGCTTAAGTATGATATTGATGACATCAGGATTCTTTTTGATAATGATGTCAGATTCCTGAAACAATTTAACGGATAAAGAATTGAAGATCTCACTAAACTGGCTTAAAGACCATATAAATCTCGACGGAATCACTGCTGATCAGATAGCTCATGAGCTTAACATGGCAGGAATTGAAGTCGAAGAAATAATTGATTACTCAGGTAAGTTCAGAAACTTTGTGGTGGGCTACGTTCAGGAAACTGAAAAGCATCCCAATGCCGATAAACTTACTGTTTGTAAGGTTGATTTAGGAGGAGAGATATCCCAGATTATCTGTGGTGCTCCCAACGTTGCCGCAGGTCAGAAGGTACCTGTTGCGCTGCCCGGTGCCGTCGTTCCTTCAAACGGAATGGTGATTAAACAGGCCAAGCTGCGGGGTGTCGTTTCCAACGGAATGATCTGCTCCGAGGCTGAACTTGATATCAGTAAGGATCATTCAGGAATTCTGGTGCTCCCGTCAGACTATATTGCAGGGCAGCCCCTGGCAGAAGCGATGGGTATCGATGATATAGTATTTGAAGTCTCAATAACCCCCAACAGGCCTGACGCACTCTCCCACACGGGAGTTGCCCGTGAGCTCGGAGCAATCTTCGGAAGAGAAATCTGTATGCCTCTTGCAGAGCATCCTGTAAGTGATACTGATGTGATTTCTGTTGCCTCTGTTGAGATTGCCGATGAAATAAACTGCCCGAGATATTCTGCAATAGCGGTACTTGGCTGCGAGGTTAAGGATTCACCCGACTGGCTTAAAAACAGACTGAGAGCAGTTGGTCTCAGACCTATTAATAACATAGTTGACATCACTAATTATGTCCTCTATGAACTGGGTCAACCGCTGCATGCATTTGATCTTGACATGCTCTCGGGCAGAAAGATCATAGTTAAAAAAGCTGCAGAAGGTGAAGAATTTGTTACTCTTGACTCTCAGAAACGGAGACTTAATTCTGATATACTTATGATTTGCGACGATGAAAAACCTGTTGCAGTTGCAGGAATTATGGGTGGCGAAAACTCTGAGGTTACAAAAAACACAAAAAACATTCTGATTGAGAGCGCATTTTTCAATCCTTCTAACATCAGAAAATCTGCAAGATTTCTAGGACTTAATACTGACGCCTCATATCGTTTTGAACGTGGTGCCGATTATGGCAATACTGTAAATGCGGCAAAACTTGCTGCGAAGATGATGGCAGAACTGGCTGGCGGAAAGATTGCGGCCGGAGTGATTGACGTTTATCCGAAACCTTTTCAAAAAAGAGTGATCACGCTCAGGAAAAGCAGGATTACCCGCATTCTGGGATACAATATATCCGAGGAAATAATCATGGATATTTTAAGGAGGCTCGGAATGACTATTGAATCTGGTGATTATTCCGCAGAAGAATGGAAAATAGGAATTCCTTCTTTCAGGCATGACCTTGAAAGAGAAATAGATCTGATAGAAGAACTGGCGAGAATCTACTCTTATGATAAAATACCTGAATTTGATTCTATTGCTATTAAGCTTAATTCAAAACCGGATGAACAGGCTTTCACTGATCAGATG
>CAYPMQ010000477.1:0-2039 GCA_964411625.1 uncultured Ignavibacteriaceae bacterium | reverse complement strand
CTAACTCTCAGGATGCCTTAAAGTATCTTGAGCGTGACGCTCTTTCCAAACCCGATACTTCTGTCAATTCATCTCAGCTTTTAATAGCATCCCCGGGGTTTGTATCACCTGATGCATACTATATTGGTCCCGGAGATGAGTTTACAATTATTATTGCCGGAATTCAGCAGAACACATTTAAGGCTGTTGTTGATATAAGCGGAAACTGTTTTGTCGCAGGAGCGGGTGTTATCGATCTCAAAAATCTTAATCTCACGCAGGCTTCAAAAAAGATAGAGACTGAACTTAAAAAAATCTACAAGAATGTGGATGTTTATTCCACTCTCAGTCAAATACGCAAGATAAGAGTCAGTCTGCTCGGACAAATTAACAAACCGGGAAGTTTTGTAATAAGTGCAACAACACGCCTGCTGGATCTGATAAATATTTCAGGCGGAATCAGACCAGATGCAGATATAAGAAATATTAAAATCAAGCGGGCAGACGGCAGGGATGAAAAAACAGATTTGTTGAGGTATCTGAGACTTGGCGAAAATGAATCGAATCCTTATGTCTTTGAAGGTGATTTCATTTATATAGACAAAGCAGACAGAGTTATTTCTATAAGCGGTGCTGTTTTGCAGCCCGGTACATACGAGTATGTGGAAAACGAAAAAATATCTGATCTTATAAAAATCTGCAGGGGTCTCAGAGATAATGCAAGACCTGACTCAATAGAAGTTATCAGATTTAAAGATGATAATTATACACAATATTCAATCTTTTATAACTTAAGCATCCTTCAAAGTTCTGACGAAAGAATTCAGAACAGGGATAGAATAGTCATAAGAGAGATACCTCAGTATCTTCAGGAAGATATTGTAACTTTAAGCGGATATGTCAGATACCCCGGCGAATATGCAATAATTGATAACGTGACAACAATTAAGGAAGTCATTGAGAGAGCCGGAGGATTTATAAAAAACGCTGATCTCAGCAGTGCATCCGTGAGACGATTTACAGGGAATGTTAAACCAGACCCCGAGTTTGAAAGACTTAAACTTATACCCCGGGAATCAATGACAGATGACGAATATGATTACTATAAATCATATTCACGTAAGAGAGCCGGAAGGGTAGTAGTTGATTTTCGTAAGCTTTTTGAAGATAATGATCTTCGCGAAAATATAAAACTAAGAAGAAATGATGAAATAGTTGTTCCAGAGAGTAAACAATATATTTCCATCATAGGACAGGCTGTTTCTCCCGGTAATGTTCCGTTTGATAAAAAATATAATGTAACGGACTATATCAGTCTGGCCGGCGGTTATGGGTGGAGAGCAGATGAATCGGAAATCAGGGTTATCAGAGCGAATACAGGCGAATGGATTGACGCTGATGATGTTGAAGTGCTTTACCCCGGTGATACGATCTGGATTCCAGAGGAGACTCCCGGGCCTAAGTTTTGGGATATCTTCAAAGATACATTACTGATTCTGGGACAGGTTGCAACTGTGGTAACTGCAGCTATTGCCATAATTGTAAGCAGCAGGTAAAAGGTTAAATTGCAGGATTATATTAAAACTCTGTTCGCTTTCAGAAAGCAGATTATTCTCATAACCGTCACAGGATCGGTTTTTTTCGGTCTGTTTCTTTATCTGGTCTATCCTGTAAGATATGCATCAACAGTTTCTATTCTTCCCCCCGAACAGGAAAAGGGCGGCAGTCTGCAAAGTCTTGTCATGGGTGGTGATTTGTCAAATCTACTCGGTGGTGGGGGATCAGCAACTTCACAGCTTTTTGCCGAAATCATTAAAAGCAGAACTGCACATGAATATGTTGTGAAAAAACTGAATCTGTTCAGATATTTTGATAATGAAAGTCTCACCGAGTGCGTAAGAAAACTGAGCGGTGCCGTTACTACAGAAGTCACCAAAGAGGGAATTCTGAAAATAACAACTGAACTCCCGACAGGAATTTCGGGCAGGATAACCGGTGAGAAGAAGGAAGTTCAGGAACTCACTGCAAAAATCTCCAACACCTTTTCTGCAGCTCTTGAC
>CAYPMQ010000476.1:0-2040 GCA_964411625.1 uncultured Ignavibacteriaceae bacterium | reverse complement strand
TCAGACCTTCCCGTTTTAGGAACAACCGTTTTAATCTCGGGAATCTTTTTAACCAGAATACCTGCAAGCCAATTGGCATTTTCTATTGATTCCTGCAGCGTTACCGAAGGCATTCTGACCTGCTCTATCAGGATTGAGCCTTCATCAAGCTCGGGAAGGAACTCTGTTCCGAGATTAAAAGCTATGAACATTGAGAGCACAAAAACGCCCATTGCAATTGAGAATGTAACTCTGATCTTCTGCAGGTACTTTTCGAGAAATGTTTTATACCTTGGCATCAGGAAATCAACAAGATAGTTTTTTCTTGTCTTTACGCCTTTCCTGAATATTATTGCTGCAATTGCCGGCACATATATCAGAGTAAGAATCAGAGAGCCCAGCACAGCAGCTCCGACCGTGATAGCCATGGGAGTGTAAAGTATTCCCTCCATTCCGCTGAAAGTCATTATCGGGACATAAACCATCAGAATTATCAGAACACCGAAAAAGATGGGCCTGGTCACCTCATAAGCTGATTCGCGTATGACGTTTATTACATGTTTCCCTTTCTCCTCCTGCAGCTTGTGCACTATGTTTTCAACCATAACCACTGAGCCATCCACAACCATACCAAAATCGATTGCACCCAGACTCATGAGGTTTGCCGCCAACCCGAACTCCCGCATCCCGATAAATGCAAAAAGCATCGAAAAGGGGATAACCGAGGCAACGATAATAGCACCCTTGATTTCACCGAGGAGCAGAAGGAGCACAGCTATAACAAAAAACCCACCCTCAAGCAGGTTAGTCGAGACGGTTTTAGTTGTTCTGTCAATCAGCTCAGACTGATCATAAAATTTCTCTATGGTAACGCCTTCAGGGAGACTCTGGGCAACAGTAGAAAGCTTTTCTTCAATATTCTGAATAACTTCCTGACCGTTTCCGCCTCTGAGCATCATAATGATTCCTGTTACCACTTCTCCCTGACCATCCTGAGTAACGCCTCCCTGCCTTAACTGCTCCGTAATTTTAACATCAGAAACATCCCTTATAAATACTGGTTTATTATTAATATTTGTCACTATGATATCTTCGATATCCTGCCTGCTTCTGATCTGACCGAACCCCCTTATAATATACTGCTCCCGGTTATGTTCGAGAAAGTTACCGCCCGCGACGCTGTTATTCATTGAGATGGCATCAATCACCTCCTTAAGCCCTATATTATAAGCTCTGAGCTTTCCGGGAAGCACTGATACCTCATACTGCTTTACAAATCCGCCGAACGAGTTGATTTCCGTTACTCCTCTGATTGTCTTCAGCTGCGGAGCAATTATCCAGTCCTGAATAGTTCTCAGCTCTGTAAGGGTATAGCCATCCCCCTTAACGCGGTACTGATAAATTTCGCCGAGCGCGGTGGAAATAGGTCCCAGCTGAGGGGCTGAAACACCATCAGGCAGCTCATCCCTGATTGACTGCAGCCGCTGGCTTACCATTGATCTCGCGAAATAAATATCTGTTTTTTCATCAAATTCAACCGTCACTGCTGATAATCCGAACTGCGAGATAGATCTTACCTGGGCAACATCCGGCAAACCGTTCATTGCCGTTTCAATAGGGTAACTCACCAGCTTTTCAACATCATACGGTGAGTATCTCCCCGCTTTGGTGATTACAAGAACCTGAACAGGAGTAACATCAGGGAGCGAATTTATCGGCAGATCCGAAAATGCCTTGTACCCTCCCGCCGCCATCAGAATTACCAGGCTCAGTGCTACAAATTTCTGCTTAAGACTGAAATCAATAAATTTATTTAACATTTTATACTACCGCCGTCTGTCTATTCTGCTGAATATTTTTCAAATCTGTTAAGCGCCTTAAGGCTGAAAAGCTGTGTTACTGCAATTTCTTCATTCTCCTGAAGTCCTGACTCCACAACAAGTTTTTCACCTGTCATCTTTGAACCCCTGATGATCCTTTTTTCAAATGTTCTCTCATCTTTTTTCACAAAAACCACCGGATTATCACCTTCATAAACCACCGCTGCGAGCGGTACAGTAA
>CAYPMQ010000475.1:0-2046 GCA_964411625.1 uncultured Ignavibacteriaceae bacterium | reverse complement strand
TGAAATAATATTATTTTTACCATGATCTTTTACTTCAGATAGTTTAATTTAACTAAGTGTAAATTATTACCTTCTTTAAGTGACAAAAGATAATTACCTGAAGGCAGTTCACTTAAGTTTAAAGATATGTTATGTGTTCCGGCTTCAACAATTCCATCAAAAACCAATTTAATTTCTTCACCGAGCATGTTATAAAGAACAATTTTGCAATATGAATCACTTTTAAATTTATAGCTTACGTTAGTGGATGGGTTAAATGGGTTTGGATAGACACTCAAAAACGAAGGTTCTTTCTCTTTAGCAGAACTACTCTTCACTTGAGCATCTGGCATTGTTCCTTCAACCAGCACACTTACCGCATCAGAAAAGACTGATTCCTTACGGGGCTGATTATTAGGGAAATGTTGTACAGCCTTAATTTTATATGATACCTGATATTGATTGCTGCAGTCATTGCAATGCAGGAATTCTGTTTCATCAGTATAATAGTTCTGCGGCCCGGACACTGAATCAATTAAAAAATATTCTCCCTGTATTGTGTTCTTTTTGTAAATAAAATGTTTCAGGAATAAACTTCCTCCCAACATCTGAACAATTTCCCACTGTATCTCCGGATGATTGGATAAGGACTTCCGGATCCTTAGGTTATATGGCTTTACGGGCGGACTCTTTAAGGTATCAGCCCCAACAAGAAAGTCCATATATAGTTTATCAGATGTGATTCTATCTACAACAACCGCAAATGTGTGTTTTTGCAATTTGGATAATTTTGGTCTGGGGTTACTATATATTGAATAAACATTATTATAATAAGGATCCCATGCATCCAGTGTGTCTCCATAGGCATCATTACCTGAATAAAATGGAGTAACACAATTAATATCACCATCTACTAAAGGTGCATAGTTATAAACTCTGTAACTGAACTCAGAAAAACCATTATACCTGTTTGGAGAAAGTCTTTCAATTTTAGTGCTGTTTAGATCATTACCAAGAATAGCAGAAAAGTTATACTCACCTTCTGCAGTCTGAACATTTATTTTTGGGGGATACATAAATCCGTTTGTTATCTCATATATGTATAATCCTCTATCTACTGCCCCGTCAAAAGAACTCTCATTATTCCTGAACTCCATAACATATAAAGTATCGTAATCGCCGAAAGTCAGGTGATCACCCGTTGTCATATAATCACTCAGAGGATGTTCCTCGAGTGTTGATATGGTTGTTGAAAGAGTTGGAAGCCAGCCAAGATAATGTCTTTCTATTGTGTGCATGCCCCGGTTGACATTAAAAGGACCATACCTGAAAGAACTTGACATAAGAACCAGTTGAAATGCTTTATCTATATGATGACCTCCCAAAAGATAATGCCCAAGTTCATGGGCAGAAGTAAAAAGGTTATGCTCGAGAGAATTAATGCCTTTGGCGATCATTATCCCCGATCCATTATAACCAAAGTCTCTTGTTATAATCATATTACCAACTATTAGATCTGATTCTAAAGGTAATATTGCAATTGCTGAATAATTCACCAGATTTTGTGGTAAATATCTGTAAATGAGATATATCATATCAACTCACCATCAGTTCCAGGATTAGGACCATTAAAATTATCATAGTCCTCAAAATTGATTTCTTCTGAAGCCTTTAACAGGATTTCTCTGTTTAATGCTTTAAGACCGGCTTCCTGTCCTGGTATATTAAGATAATGTGATAGTTCATAATCAGACTCAAAAACCCGGTCATGAAGCACCGGTTCTAAATTATACCTGCCAAAAGACATTACATCGAAAAAATTATTTAATGCTCCTTTCGTATTAAATAGTGTCAACATGTTCTGGGGCGGAAGCCCGCCTGTTTCTGCCGGCCAGTTATCATTGGAAGGATCATAGCTGTCATTTTTTAATTTAGCCAATACTACCAACACCCTGAATGTTCCGCTTGCAGGTTTGTAATAACCTCCGGATTTCTCAATTCTGTTTTCAATGACAGGACCAACTTCAGGGCAGATGAATTCCTGTGCATCAATACTAATAATAAAAA
>CAYPMQ010000474.1:0-2057 GCA_964411625.1 uncultured Ignavibacteriaceae bacterium | reverse complement strand
GGAAATCCCAGTTGGCATTAGTGAATTTAGTCTTATCAAGGTATTCTTCAACAACAGCGCCAAAATTCACAAGGATTTCACGGCGGTCAATCGGCAGTTTTTCATAATTAACCGTTACCGTGGCATCAAGCTCCTGAGCAACAGATATCCCGGAGGTCATTAAAATTATTATAAAAAAGATTTTTTTCATTTGAGTAAACTTATTTTCTGGTTTTACAATCTGAAGGAACGGCAGGTTCCAAACTTGTCATCTTAATCATGCAAGATACCAAATTCCTGAGGGAAATTTAAGAACAGAAGTGAAATTTATCAATGCATATATAAAGGTGCAGATGCATTATACGCCCGGTGATATTTGAAGGGGCTGACTCACTAAATGATTAAATAAAGAGTAACGCCGATAGTTGTAAATCAGCCCCGCAGTACCTGGAGTAATTATCAGTTCATGAGAATGCGCAGAAAACTCTCACTGTCATCATCCTCAATCTTTTTATCCTGAGGTTTGATGCCCTGACTGCGCTGTTTTACTTCCTCAAAGTTATCTTTTCTGATATCCTTATGCTCAAATCTCTGAGCCGGCTGATCCAGTGAATTTTCCTGTTCCATGTGGAATTGTTTTCTTGCCTGATCTCTAAAGATGGTCGGAATACTTGAGTCATTCTGGTCAATTTGACTGCCAGGAGTGACTAACGTTTTACGAATATTTGTCTGATTTATTTCGGGTTTTCTGCCTGCCTCTGAAATCAGGGTTGATTTATGTGTAACACCCGCATTTTCAAGTCCGGTTGCAATAACGGTAAACATTACGTTCTCATTCATTTCCTGCTTTTCAACAAGACCGAATATCACATCAGCTTCTTCGCTTACGATACTGTTAATAACCTTAACACCTTCGGTCAGTTCCTGCATGGTGAAGTTGTTAGAAGCAGTTACATTTATAAGAATTGATTTTGCCCCGCGGATATCCACACCGTCAAGCAACGGGCTCTGAATAGCTTTTTCGGCAGCCTGTACGGCACGGTGATCACCGTTTGCAACACCGCAACCCACCATTGCTGTTCCGCTGTTTATCATAACGGTTCTGACGTCAGCAAAATCCACATTCACTCTTCCGTGAATCGTAATAATCTCTGCAATGCCTTTGGTTGCATCATAGAGAACTTCATTCGGCTTATCAAATGCGTTCATTACAGAATCTGATCCAACAAGTGACAGTATTCTGGAGTTGTGAATCACGATTATGCTGTCAATGTGTTTTCTAAGCTCTGCAACACCTTTCTCGGCATTTTTCATTCTCTTAGGGCCTTCCCACGCAAAAGGTCTGGTTACAACGCCTATTACAAGCGCATCAAGTGATTTTGCGATTTCAGCCACAACCGGAGCTGCACCTGTTCCTGTTCCGCCGCCCATTCCCGCAGTGATGAAAACCATGTTTGCACCTCTGAGGGCATCCTCAATTTTCATTTTGTCTTCTTCTGCTGCAAGTTTCCCGATCTCGGGTATTGAGCCTGCACCCAGACCCATTGTTTTTTTGCTGCCTATCTGAATTTTAACTGATGCCTTGCTATACTCAAGTGCCTGGGCATCAGTATTAATGGCAACAAATTCAACGCCTTCAACACCTCTTTCAATCATATAGTTGATAGCGTTGCATCCTCCGCCTCCCACACCAACTACTTTTAAGGTAGCCGGCAGATCTTTTGGAGCCTGATCCAGGGTTACGAATCTTGTACTTATTGCGTTACTCATTTTTCCTCCGTCTGATACGAGAATTATAAATCATTAAAAAACTTTTTGAAGTTATCAAGGGCACTCCTGAGTTTACCCGGGGCATTATTTCCGGTTCCGCTCTTTTGTTTCTCCTTTTTGACTTTTGCCTTTGAGGGCTTCACGTTTTCACTTTCATCACTGAGTTTCATATCCTGAACTTTTTCAAGCAGACCGAGTGAGGTTGCAAATTCAGGTTTTTCAATTTCATTAAGGTGCCCTGTGAATTTTTCTGAAGGGAATCCTATTTTTGCTGGCATTCCGAATACTTCTTCTATCAGTTCAGTGCA
>CAYPMQ010000473.1:0-2064 GCA_964411625.1 uncultured Ignavibacteriaceae bacterium | reverse complement strand
GCCTGGAGTAGATATCCATGCCGCGTTCTCCGCGGCCGGTCTGTTCAATAACGTAAGGAACAAGCTGGTTATAAATTTCAAAATGTTTATTCATGGTCATGGTGGTGGTGTTCGTGTTCATGGTCGTGATCGTGTTCATGGTGATGATGTCCTTCTATATTTTTTACATCCTTTTCGGCAAGGAGTTTATCCTTTTCTTCGCGTTTTTTAGCATACTCTGCGGGATCAATCTTTACGATGGTATTTGCATTGTAAAGAAAATCGTAAAACAATTCATTTGTGAGAGCAGAAACGGAATTAGCTTTGTGGTATTCAACAAGCTGATCAACGGGCATGTTATAGATTTTTGCATCCTTTTCTGCTTTTTCAAGGTATTTTTCTTCCGTCAGGGTGATGTTCTCTTTTTTGATTATGGCATCCCTGATAAGCAAAAGTTTCAGGCTGCGTTCTGCATAAGGCTCGTAAAGATGAGCAATCCGGTCTCTTGAAAGCCGGAGTTTCTGATTTCTTTCTTTTGCTCTTTTCAGCTCATCATCAGCAAGCTGATATGCATAGTTGTGAACCGGGGCATGAGGTACTGAAAATGGATTCTTTTCAATGAGGAGTTCATCCGCTTCGCGGTAAAATGCTTCCCTGAGTTTCTGTTCAGCAAGATCAGTATGATAAGCCAGAACTGCTTCTTCCCATTCTGCAATTGATTTGTAACTTGTCTTTGAAGTGACCAGTTCATCATTGAATTCGGGAAGCAAAATTTTTTCAATAGATTTGATTGTGGCTTCATAGTAAGTCTTTGAAGGGTCATCGGAGATATCTTTTATATCATAAATATATTTGAATTTGATCGTATCACCTACTTTTTTTCCCATCACCTCTTCCCTGAATGAGGGGAAAAGCTCTCTGGCTGAAAGATCTATATCGGTATTATTTGATGATCCCGTATAATCTTCTTTTTCCTCGTGTTTCAGTGTATAATCGATATTGATTTTATAGTCAGTACCATCAATCACTTCAGCGGGTCTGTTTTCTGCAAATCTTTTGAGGAAAGTACTTTTTTCATTCTCGAGAATATCAGCAGCAGGCTTATGATCAGGGAGTTCAATTGTATTACCTGTGTAATTAACCGGTGTGATTTCAGGATAAATTTCATACCTGACAGTGAATTTAAGGTTTTCTCCCGTTTTGAAATCAAACTTTGTCATAGAGGGGGTACCGACAGGGTTTAGCTTTTCAGCTTCCACAACGTTAAAAAAAAGAGTATTAGCCGCTTTTTCTGCAGCCTCATATTCAAGAGCATCACCGTACATCTTTTTTATAATGTGCGGTGGTATTTTACCTTTTCTGAAACCGGGGATCTGTAATTTACCCTGTATTTTTTTGAGTTCTTTGCCTAATTCTTCTTTATATTCTTCGGGGGTATAAGTAAGCTCAAGTTCCTGAACTGATTCAGAAACTGATGTCAGATTTTTTTCCAAAACAACCTCAACGTTAAACAAATTATATTAGTGCGAAAGGGGGGACTCGAACCCCCAAGGATTGCTCCACCAGATCCTAAGTCTGGCGCGTCTGCCAATTTCGCCACTTTCGCCTGTGCACTGTGCAAAGAAAAAATTTATCCGAACTTTAAAGATAACTCTTTTTTGAGGATTTCAAAAGTTCGTTGTTCGTAGTTCAGCTGTCATGATTCATCGGGATTGCTCGTTGTTCGTTTGTCTGAGAGTGATTGCCACAAGCGGGCGATGTTTCTTTAAATCACGTATCGTGACTTTCCGGGGATGGCTGTGGCCTTTCTCCTGAGTCCTGTTTTCTGTATCCTGAATCCTGTGTCCTGCCTTCGGGGAGCTTAACAAACACGTACAGAATCATAAATAAGGGTTACCGAAAATTAAAGAAAAAAGAAAGATTACATCAAAATCAAGGGTTAACCAAATGGTTGTTAAAAAAGTTAAAGAAGGAATAATAATACAAAAATAAATCTTTCCTACAGTCGAAAACTATTGGCGGGAAGATACGTGAAAATTTGAGAGGCACGAACAAATTTTCACCCGGTAACTTACCCCCCCCACC
>CAYPMQ010000472.1:0-2066 GCA_964411625.1 uncultured Ignavibacteriaceae bacterium | reverse complement strand
AGCCAGACCTCATGAAATCTTTCCCTGACACCTATCTTTTTCCTCAGATAATCTTTGTTAAGTCTTATTTTATCTTCATGAAGATGACGCCCTTTCATTACCTTGAAATACTTATCTTCATGCTGGGGTATTTTCAGAACGTGTTCATAATATGTATATCTTTTACAGTAAAGGTATTCAATGATGGTTGATGGTGTTATGCTGAACATCGTTTTCTCACAAAAGAAGATTTTTTATATCACCGTTAACATATTTTTTATCAAATGCCTGTCCATACAGAAGTGTTTCCCTGAACTCATTTTTAGACATCGAAAATATGTAAACTTTATCAAGTTCTTCATCAATAAGATCCTTTAATTGGAGGCCGAGCGAGTCTTTTACTGATTTCTCCAGATCACCAACAAAACAAGAATACTGCACTCTGATAAGCCCGGATTTAAGACATAATTTTGCCGCAGTGTTTCTTATTTTATCTGCTTTTATATCATATAAGACCCAGCATATCATCTTGCCTCCTCCAGTAACTGGGAAGTGATAATCTCAATAAAATCATCAGGGTTAAAATTTTTTTTCAATAAACCTGACGCAAATGCGTGAGCCTGAAGCTTGATAAGATTAGAAAGTGTCTGATTCCTTCCTTTGTATTTTAACTTATCATCGTCAAATTTTTTACTCAGTGCGCTCACAAGCAATGTCTTCCCCTCCTTATTAATCTGAACCCCTGATTGCAGATAATCGCCCATTGATTTGTTTACTTTTTTTGCTGTAAAAAGTCTGAATACAGTCTCCTCACTATAAGCTCTGAATGGCTCAACAAAATCAAAAACCATACTTAACATATTATAATCGTCACGGTGAAGAAAACCCAGATAAGGGTCTATACCTGCAATAATCAGTGCTTTTTCAATCTTACCATACAGATACCCGTAAGAATAATTCAGAAAAGCATTAAACAAATCTCTGGCAGGCCGGTAACTTCTGCCTTCAAATCTGAACTCAGGACTGATAAGTTCTGAAAGGAGGCCGAAGTAAAGCCTGCCCTCGTTTCCTTCAATACCTCTTATTCTATCAGCAGCGTCCGCAGTTTTTCGTTCATTGATTGCATTCAGCGAGCTGATACCGTTCTGCATTTCTGATATTATTTCATCAATTATACGGGCTTTTTCCGGACGGTGTTTTTTAAGAGATTTAATAAATTCAATACGGTTATTTATTTTTGCATTTATCCAATATTTCACATATAACAGACCGGTTTCTGATATCGAGGCATACAACTGAGCTTTACGTATTTTAGTGGTCGAACCGAGTCCGGGGTACCATACTCTCCCAACAGGATCATTAAAATCATTTGTAAAAATGATATCAATACTGTATGTAAGCCCGAGATTAACAGCCTGCCCTGAAACTGCAGATTTGGTATTGATGAGGATAGCTGAAAGTTTTGAAGGGGAGAAGAGTTTTTTTATTTCTTTTTCAGGCGTTCTTATCAGAATCTCAAACATATCGTCTTTAACGTGAAGATAGCTGCCCGGGGAATCAATAGTTAAGTACACTTTCCACACCTTGTTGTTTGATTGCTCCAAATCCCCGAGATACAGCCTTTCCCAATCCTATAAAGGAAGGCAAAAGTACATTTGTTGTAAATGTTCCCTTAAAAGTAAGCATTCTATTATCCTTAAAATTTGCATGCTCACTTCTGAATGACCCTGTCACCATGATCTTATTCTCTTCATGATGGCCAATATACTTAAAAAAACTGAGAATATTACCGGTCAGTATTTTTTTCAGAAAATCCTCACGCGCCATTGAATGTTGTAAATCAAGATACGTTTTGAAATTAGCCTCATTAAGCGCCATCCAGTTTGTAAGAAAATCATAAGTATAAAGGTTATCATCGGTACCTGTGTATTTCATATCAGAGCCTATGTACCGTTCAGTTATGGGAATTCGCCGCCCTTCAATTTCAAATTCCTTTATTCGGAAAAATAATAACCTCAGAAGTTCAGCGCCTTCCATCAGACCTATAATGTATGGCTGCCCATCAATGATTTTATACTGTACAAGGG
>CAYPMQ010000471.1:0-2075 GCA_964411625.1 uncultured Ignavibacteriaceae bacterium | reverse complement strand
GTAATCAGTGAGACGATGCGCTTAGTGAGACGCCTTCGGCTTAGTGAGCAGTGGACAGAACACTAAACTCTGGAATCAGGAATCTGGATAAAAAAGGCAAATTGTAACGTTTACATTCCTGTTTTTTTAGTTAACCGTTTTATTTAATAAATACCGCAGGGTGCGGCACTTTTTATTTTAAGGGGTTACGATATTTTATTATGGGGTGTATGTGTACACAGCCTGAATGCCAATTACCCAGGCGTTCAACCAGATTTATTACTTTTTCCCCGATACACCCATCAGGTAATTTTTTCACTTCATTTTTATTACTCATCGGTAACCGGCAGTTAGTTTTTAAAAGCTTTTTATTAAAGTTTTAACTATTTGACCGATAGCCGGTTTAATGAGTTTACTATAATGACTTGTTATTGATTTTATCCAGAAATTGTTCCTGTTCCGGTGAAATACCATTATCATATCAGGTTGGCAAAAAATCAAAAATAATCAAAATTGATACGTCCACTTATCAGCACCGTTATGAAATATGACCGCATGATTAAACTAATTTACCAACAGGTCTGTTTTTTGGTAAAAAATGAATTTATATTTCTTTTATTTATTGAATATTATAGAAGAAACTTCAAACCCATCGGGATTTAATTAAGAGCCTAACTGCCCCGGATGGTTGTAAACATTAATTACTGATATGAAGCACGGGTTTGGCAATGATTTATATAATTTTTATAATCTTATTAACCGCGGTCGGGTCTGTATTTCCGCAGAGTCTTGAAAGGGTACGGTTCACCTGGGAAACCAGATATGACAACATACAGCATGGAAGAGATGAGAACAGGCTTGAAGCCGCACTGCGTCTTAATTTTACTATTGACCTTTTTGAAGATATCAAACTGATTAATCTTCTTTCAAGCGGCAGCAAGTTCACTTCAAGATGGGAAACTCTGAGGAATTTTAATGACCCGGATAAATTCAGGACATTTAAACTTAATCTTCGTCAGCTTTACCTTCAGAGGGATTTTTCATGGGGAAGAATCCAGCTTGGAGCAATTCCGCCTGTCAAGGGAAGAGTATCGAGTACGGGTCTGGCTAGCAATGGCTGGATTGACGGTGCACGTGTTGTATATAAACTGCCATGGGTCAACGCCGAGTTTCTTTTGGGCAGTAAAGCTGATTTTAATCAGCCGAATCTGTTTGAAAGAGAACTTGTACTTAATTTTTCGGAAACGGAATTTAGTTTTCAGGCTTCAGAGAATTTACGGGGTGAGTTTTCATTTGAGAAACTTAATGAAGAATCATATCTGAGATCAGAGGCAGGTTACACTTTCAACAAGGGGAAAAGTAACGAACTTGAGATTACTACTGAAGGACTTTATAATACAAACACCAAAAAATGGTCATACGGAACAACTCTGTTTACTGATCCGCTTGCACATCTGCACGGTAGTCTTGCAGGTTATGTAACAATGATTGCCTACTATAACTATACTGATGAGCATATTGGATTAAGAGGTGAATTAACCGATGACTTTTATGTTTTCGGCCATTCACTCACACTGGAATTTGAGGGTCCTATAACATCCGACGGCAAGCTATCCTGGTTCTTTAAACCAATTTTAGCAAAGGAAGAAAGATATAATATCGGCATTGAGATGAGTCTCTCAATGGGTGACAATCGCTGATTAGTCGTATTTCAGCATATCATCATATGTGAATGCCTGATAAGGAAGTTCTACGTGGAAAGATGAACCTTTGCCCTGCTCGCTTTCCACCCAGATAGTTCCGCCGTGAGCATCAACAATTTTTTTAACAATCATAAGACCCAGACCGGTGCTTCTTTCGCCGGCGGTACCTCTTACCGAGGTGTTGGGAAAAGCTTTAAAGAGCAGTCCGATTTCATTCCGGGGTATTCCCAGCCCTTCATCTTTGACTGTCAGGAGCAGTTTTTCACCTGAATCTTCAAGAGTGACGTCAACCTCTTTTCCCGGATAAGAAAACTTAATTGCATTTGTAATCAGATTACTGAATACCTGCTCGAGCTTATTCTGATCTGCTATAATCGGTTTAAGAGCATCAGA
>CAYPMQ010000470.1:0-2083 GCA_964411625.1 uncultured Ignavibacteriaceae bacterium | reverse complement strand
TCTATGATGTTATTATTTGCGGTTGCACAGGCAGAGACCGCACAATAATTGGGGCCCTTAAAGCCGTACTGAATTGAAATCTGACCGCATGCAATATCGGGAATCATCATGGGGATGAAAAAGGGAGAAACCCTTGTGGGCCCCTCTGTATAATTTATTTTAGATTGTTCATAAAATGTCTGAATACCGCCTATACCTGTACCGAAAATGACACCAATATTTTCTTTTTCTTCGGAGCTTAGAGTTTCAGGATTTATTCCGGCATCTTCAAGAAGCACCTTAGCTGCAGCCATGGCATACTGAGCATAAAGGTCCATTCTGCGCGCAGCTTTTCTGTCAAGATAATTCATGGCATCAAAACCTTTGAGCTCGCAGGCAAATTTGGTTACAACTCTTGAAGTATCGAATGATTTAATCAAAGCAGCACCGCTTGTGCTTTTCATCATACCTTCCCAGAATTCCTGTGCGGTAAGACCAATAGGTGTTAATGCTGCTATTCCTGTTACTACTACTCTTCTTTCTTTACTCATTTAGCTTCCATGGATTGCTTTTTAAATTTAAGGTTAACCGTAAAATTAAGCAAAAAAGAGATTTAACCCAATTAAAACTTATTCCAGTCCCAGAGGGCAAACAGTTTCTCTTTCCCGATTCTGGTTCCCGAGGCTTTAAGTGTAAAAATAATCTGCCCCCTGTGATGTGCCTCGTGTGATACAAGGTAGGCGAAAAACGATAATAAACCCTTATTGAATCCCGGCACCTTCAGATCATTTTCAAGACTGCTTTCTATCATTTCAGGTATAAGCAGAGCGCTTTCGGCAAATTTGATCTTCAGCACTGCCGGATTTTCAGAATCGTCTTTATCAATTCTTGCGGAATCTGATTTTCCGTTGTCGAAAACAGCTTTATGCCACATGCATCTCACATTGCTGATATGCGTAAACTGTGCGCCGGCGCTTCTTCCTCCGCCTGCAGGTTTTACATGAAGTGCTTTAAGCTCACAAACATTATCAAGCAGCATCATGCCTGTCTTAACGTTTTGCTCCCAGGCAGTGATTAGTTTTTCTTTCATCGGTTTTTAGTAAATTATTTTTTGATTAGAAACTTTTTTAATGAAGAATTTAAAGATAAACAGAATTGACAAATAAAGGATTGGAAATCTGAAATGGGTCTTCTTATTGGAAAGACTGCTTTAATAACCGGCGCTTCAGCCGGTATTGGCCTTGCCACAGCCGAAGTTTTTGCCCGGGAAGGTGCAAAACTTATTCTTACCGCAAGACGTATTGAAAGGCTTGAAAATCTTGCACAGAAGCTGAGAACTGAACATAATGCCGGAATTCTCACTCTGAAACTCGATGTCAAAAACAGAAAATCAGTTCAGTCGGCTATTGATTCACTTCCTGCAGACTGGAAGAATGTTGATATACTGGTTAATAATGCAGGTCTGGGTCTCGGACTTGATCATATTAAAGACGGCAGCCCTGATGACTGGGATGAAATGATTGACACTAACATAAAAGGCCTGCTTTACGTAACAAAAGCCGTGCTCGGGCTCATGACACCAAAGCAGAATGGTCATATTGTAAATCTCGGCTCAATTGCAGGCATTGAAGTGTATCCCGGAGGTAATGTATACTGCGCAACCAAATTTGCAGTAAATGCCATTACTAAAGGATTACGGGCTGAACTGCTCGAGAAAAATATACGGGTAACAACTATTGATCCCGGAATGGTTGAAACAGAATTCAGCATTGTGCGATTCAAGGGTGATCAACAGCGGGCAAAAAATGTTTACACAGGAATTGATGCACTAACAGGCACTGATATTGCCGAGACGATTCTTTTTTGTGTTTCAAGACCAGCTCATGTTAACATTAACCAGATTGTTATAATGCCCACTCAGCAGGCCTCAACTGCCTATGTTCACAGAAAGCAGAAATAAACACCGCTTCATTTCCCGGAAAACTCTTTAAAATCAAAACTGCCGGTGATAAGCCGGCAGTTTTGTTATTGAACAGGCAGAACATTTCTGACAAAAATACTTACGTCGCCTGCTCCTTCTCTAATAACCTCCGGTTCTTCCATG
>CAYPMQ010000469.1:0-2088 GCA_964411625.1 uncultured Ignavibacteriaceae bacterium | reverse complement strand
GACCCAGTGAAGAGAGAAATGCATTAAGTCTGTTTGCTGGATTAAACAATGAGTCAAAAAAACTTGCCGCAACCGCAAGAATAATGAATCCGATGGCAACGGTTGGTATAGCCGCATATATTTCAAGCACCGGTTTTATGATATTACGAGTTCTGCTGCCCGCCATTTCAGATAGATAAATTCCTGCCCCTATACCAAAGAAAGCTGCAATTATTACCGCAGGAATTGCCGTCATTAAAGTACCCGCAAGCAGCGGCAGAATTGAAAACCTGGGGTTTGATGAAGTGGGATACCACTCGGCAGAAATTTCACCTGCATTACCCGTGCTGAAAAGAAAATTTTGTACCCCGGCACCACTTATTGCTTTATATCCGTACACTAGCAGGAAAATAAACAGAGCCCCGATTGTTCCCACTACCATGACGACGTTAATTTTCATTACAGCCCTGAAAATCAAAACACTCGGACTTTTACGCCCGGCTGTTCGGATTACGGCTGAGGGCTCTGAGGATGTTTTTTCCCGATATTCCTGAGAATTAGTTTCAGTCAATTCCTGCCCCGTCAGTAAAGAGGAATAAATTCGAGTTGTCTGACAATCTTCTGTCCCTCGGCTGATTTTACAAATTCAATGAACTCGGCAGTTTTTTTGCTTCTTTTCAGGTCTGAAACAAGAAATATGTATCTTTTGAGTGAATAAGGACCTTCTTTTATAGCTTCAGGAGAAAGCTGACCTCCGGGTGGTATGGTTATTTTGTCAGAAATCTTAATGGGGACAATCCTTACATCTTTTCTGCCAAAAAAATGTCCGATCCCTCCGTAAGCAATCCCTTTTTTATCCTTCGATACCGCATCCCCCAGGGCTGCAGTTCCCTGCAGAACCTGAACCGAAGGAGCAAAATCGGTACCCCTCAGCACGTGCTCCTTGAAGAATTCATAAGTACCGCTTGAATTCTCCCTCCCGTAAGGTGTTATACCGAGATCGCCGCCGCCAAGACTTTTGAAATTTTTGGTTTTGCCGGTAAAAATGTTTTTGAGATCGTTCAGCGTAAGAAAAGGGATTTTGTTATCGGGATGAACTATAACAACAAGAGCATCAATTCCGATTGTGTCGGTTCTGAAATCATGTCCCGCTTCAAGAGCTCTGTCTAATTCGTTTTTATGTATTTCACGGCTGATCGTGGCGATATCCGCCGTGCCGTTAATGAGGGCAGCAACTCCGGTTCCTGATCCGCCTCCTGCAACCTGAATAACTGCAGATGAGTCATGTTTCATATACTCTCCGGCAAGGATCTGCGTCAGGCGTACCATTGTATCTGAACCTTTAACCCTCACTACATTATCACTTCCCGCCGGTAATTTACAACCTGAAGAAATTAAAACCAGGAGGAGGAGCAAAACCCCTCCCTGATAAATCCTTATCAATAGATTGCAGCCCTGATTTTAGCGCTGATAAAATCCATCACCCATACAACAATAGCGATCATAATGACTATCAGACCAACTTCGTGCCATCTTGCTAGACCTTGGTACTGAATCAGCATTGTACCGATACCTCCGCCGCCAACCATACCTATAATTGTTGCCATTCTTACGTTAATATCCCATCTGTAAATGGTGAATGACAAAAATGGCAGTACAATCTGGGGAACAACTGCATACCAGATAACCTGAAGTTTATTTGCACCCGTTGCAGTGATTGCTTCAACAGGTCCCGGTTCAATACTCTCTATTGCCTCAGAGTAAAGTTTCGCATTTGATGCTATTGTGTGAATAAGAAGCGAGAGCATACCTGCATAAGGTCCTATTCCAATCCAGACGGAGAAAATGATAGCCCAGATGAGAGGTTCAATAGACCTGGTAAAATTCAGGATAACCCTAAGGAAATTATAAACGGCAAGCCCCGTTTTGGAGTCTTCCATAAGGTTTCTCGCCGCAAGAAAACTGAGAATAAGGGTAACTGGTATTGAAACTATTGTGGCTATAAGTGCAATATAGATGGTTTCTATAATTGCAAATAAAGCTTCGTCAAAAATTGCCATGTTTGGGGTGAAAAGTGCTCCGAATATCCTGCCTGCGCCTGCAAGACCG
>CAYPMQ010000468.1:0-2098 GCA_964411625.1 uncultured Ignavibacteriaceae bacterium | reverse complement strand
TATTGGGGGAATGATTTAGGTCGCGGATATTATATTTAGTAAAACTACCCGGTAAGCCAAAGGCTTCTTACTGCTCACTGACCCAAGGCGATCAACGAAAAATCCTCCTTTGGCGGATAAGCTTAATCAACCATCAACCAACATCAAATAATCAACAATGATCAATGATACCTGATTTGCTAAAGGACCACACCCCATACCCTGTACCCTAAACCCTACACCCCATACCCTAAACTCTATACCCTATACCCTAAACACTATACCCTACACCCTAAACACTATTTTTATTATTCCTTAATTTGTTTATTTTTATACAAACAACACCGGTATTTTATGCAGCTGAAAAACCAGAAAATCATTAAACAGCTTCTGATCATCAATGCCGTTGCGGGAGCCGTACTCATTCTGGCAGGTATTTTACTGAACATACCCTATAATACGCTTGACCATAAGATAAATGATCTTTTTTATTCATTCGCACTGAGTCAGGGTAAGGGGCCGGAAATCAGTAACCGCGTTGTTCTTCTTAATATTGATGATCAGACATATAAACTCATAGGCAGGAACTCTCTTGACCGTAAAGTTATCGCTGAAGCAAATAATATTCTGGCGATGTACTCACCAAATGCAGTCATATACGATATTATCTTCCCTCAGCCTTCTGATCCCCGGGCTGATTCGGCATTCACCGAGTCAATAATGACTCTGGGTACGGTGTACCTTCCTGCGGGTTTTGCTCTTGACCGTGAACCAAAACAATTCAGGTGGGGTGAAGGTGTCTTTTATGACAGGCTCTTTAACGAGTATCTTCAGAAATTAAATGAAGTTAACACGGGTTCTCCCTATATTGCATCAAGGGCACTTACACAGTATGACGATTTTTCTGCAGCGGCTTACAGCAGCGGACATATAAGTTCTTTCCCCGATGCAGACGGAATTTACCGTCACTACCCTCTTATAGTGAAAATTGACTCTCTGTTTTTTCCCACTATTTCGCTCAAGGCATTTCTTGACAACATGGGTGTCAGATTTTCAGAACTTATAATTGAATGGGGTGTTTCGATAACCATTCCTGCCAAAAAGGATAGTTACCTCTCGCAGGACCTCAAGATTCCGATTGATGAATCAGGTAATGTTTTTATACCATACCCGCTGAAATGGAATGACTTCAAAAACAAGATGTCGCTCCACAAAATGATGGAACGCAGCCTAGACGAGAACCTGAATGATGAAATGACGGAGACTTTTGAGGGGAGCTATGTTTTTGTAAGTGATATTTCGAGCGGAATCTCCGATCTCGGAAACACCACACTTGAGGGTGATATACCTCTCGTTTATATCCACTCTTCCCTCATGAACGCTATGTTAACCGGTGATTTTTACTCAAGGTGGAATGGTCCTGCCATCTGGCTATCACTTATTATTATATTCGTAATACTCACAATATCAGCACTCCCGAAAAACAATATTTTCCAGCATGCGTTATTTCTGACCGGGATTCTGGTTTTCACGGGTATAACATTTTACAACATTCTTAATTTTCAACTGATGCCGCTTGGCACCATTCTTGTAATGGTTACTCTCTTTTACGCAACTCAGACCATAATGCTGCAGCTTTTAATATCACGCCAGGAAGCATTTATCAAAGATGCATTTTCAAGATATCTTAATACAAGCGTAATCGACAGACTGATTGATGACCCTGAACTCCTCAAACTGGGCGGGGAAGAGAAGGAAGTAACAATACTTTTTACCGATATCGCCGGATTTACATCAATCTCCGAGCAGCTTAAACCGGCTGATCTTGTTTACCTGCTTAATAACTACCTTACAGAAATGACGAACATAGTTACTCAAAACGGTGGTATGGTTGATAAGTTTATAGGCGATGCGATAATGGCGGAATTCGGAGCCCCACTCATCATTGATAATCCGGCAGACGGGGCAATCAATACGGGCCTGATGATGCATGAGAAACTTAAAGAACTCAACCTGCAATGGCGCCGGCGGGGGCTTCCCCCTGTCTGGATGCGCGCGGGTATTAACACCGGAAAGGTTATCATAGGTAACATGGGTTCTGAGCAGGTGTTTGATTACA
>CAYPMQ010000467.1:0-2100 GCA_964411625.1 uncultured Ignavibacteriaceae bacterium | reverse complement strand
GCATTTTATTCAAAAAATAAAAATAAATATACAGACAAAGTTTTTTATCTCAATGCATGTCTTTAAAACACTGCTATATCAGAAAAAACTTTCTCTAATGCTTAAAAGCCAGAACAGTTCTATTCTCATGAGAACAAGGAATGCGGGTGTATCTGTAGAAAATCATTAGGGAATAAAACCACCGCAACTACAAAAGCTATAAACAGACCCGGGATAACAAACTTAAAACCTGAAGTTTTCTGAATATCATGCTTCGCATTAAGATCTTAAACCTCTCCGGGACAGTATCGGGCTTTCTCTTTGTAAATGAGCGGATACAGTTTACATCCTGTACAAATTCCTAAAGCAGATTCAAACAGCAGAAAAATAAGACAGACGAAGCAGACGAGTCCTGTAAACGGGCTGAATGTGTTCATGATGACAATCAGAACCAGCATTATAAATGATAGATCATCCATGCAAAAAACTTCTGCCTTGCCCCAACTTACTCCGGGTTCTGATTTCTTACCAGCAACCGCCTGGTTATCAGTGAAGGTGAAAGCTTCGGACTGATTACCACTCTGATCATAAAATCGGCAAAAAATGTTAAGATCAGATATTTCAGAAACAGGAAATTGGTCTTCATAATGACTATGTTTATCCCGATGAGCATTAAAGTAAACCGGATGCCTGCCGCTGCCCTGACTTCGTGTTCATTAAGAACGTGTAGATCATACCCGGTAACCGTTTCTCCGAATTTGTAAGTGCTGTTCATGAGTGTTTCCGGTAACAAATTTGAGTCGTAAAATATTCAGAATAAATAACCAGAAGAGGGTTGTATTATATGAACTGCAAAACATTGTTATAAGTGAGTCTATCCCGGTTCAGGCGGCTGAGTCAGACTTGCAGATTTTATGAGTGAAATGAGTCAACCGCAAATGACAGTATCCGGCTTTGCGGTTTTTCAGTCCGTAATTACATTTGCCAAAAACACCCCTGAAGTGAGATACTGACCACCCGTTTTTCACAAAAATAAATTATATTTCCATATATAAGCAACCTGTTTAGAATATGCCGGTTGATACATCTTCAGAGTGTTTTAATTCCCTGACCGGAAAAGATCACACGGAGTCAGATCTCCGGTACGGGTGCGGCACCGTTATTAAGTCCGCTCCCCCGCATAACAGCCCAGCATTACTAAAAACAACTCCGAGGCATATCGGATTAAGGCTAATGCTATTCCGCATCGGCTGTGTTTATTCTTTATATCCCGGAAAATCTTTTTATGATGACCCGGCATAGGGTGAAAATAATTCCCTGTTCATAATGAAAATATTTTAATAGCAAAATCATATATCTGTGAGTTCAAATATGAATATCAGAAGTGTACTTAACCATCTGAAAATAAAGGGAATCCTTATAATTCTGATCTCCCTGACATTAGTATCATGCAAAAATAATGATATTACAGGACCAGGCTCTCCGCAGGTACTGACAACTAAAGTTAAAACAGATTTATCGGAAATAACGGACAGAGTTTTCCGTGCCACTCAGACTCCGGGAATTATTGCGCTTGTTTCGGTCGAGGGAGAACCGGATTTTATCATTAAAAGAGGAACTTCAAATCTCGTGACTAATGAGCCGATGCACGAGGATAATTTTTTCAGAATCGGAAGTGTGACAAAAACATTTACAGGAACCGCAGTGCTGCTGCTTGCGGAAGACGGTCTGATCAATCTTGACAGCTCAATTGCATTTTATCTCCCTGAAAAGAACATTCCCTCGGGGAATCAGATAACAGTCAGGATGCTTGGCAATATGACCACAGGATTATATAATTATTCTGACGCTCCCGAACTTTGGACCCCCTTTATTAACAGCGGCTATGTTCTTGAATTTCCGCCTGACTCGCTTCTGGCCATCTCATTCAGGCATCCTATGACATTCCCTCCCGGAACAGGATATGAGTACAGCAACACTAATACAGTGATCCTCGGATTGCTGATCGAAAAGGTAACCGGCAAACCTGCATTTCAGGTGATTAAAGAGAGGATAACAGATCCTCTTCAGCTTGGTGACACGTACTGGGGCGGAACCTTTTTCAGGAGCACACCTTATACC
>CAYPMQ010000466.1:0-2101 GCA_964411625.1 uncultured Ignavibacteriaceae bacterium | reverse complement strand
CAGTCCGAACCGGGGATCTAGACGACGAGCACGCAGCCTGAAGAGGTGATTTTGCCGTCTTCAAAGCCGTTGGTATATGGGAAAGAAGTTATTTCATTACCTGAAGGCAGCCCGTTGAAATTATAATTATATGCTGCAATACCGTTATTGGTACCAAGCACATAAAAATCAAAAGTACCGTCTCCGTTTACTTTCCAGTCAATATCACCTGCACCGTTTGTATTTGGATTGGTGCCAAGTGAAGGTGTATAATCAAGAACCTTATGATTAGGGCTGTACTGATTTGTTACATCAATCAGCCTTATTCCGTTCTGCGGTGTTCCGGCATAAAGAAAGATTGCAACGTACTTTCTTCCGTTCACGGTGAAATATCTGACCGCGTTTGATCCTGTATTGCCCACAGCGTTTGTATTAAGTGAGTCAATTACAGTACCGTCCGCATTAAATCTTCTGCCCTGGCCGCCGTTTGATTTCCACACAAATTCTGATGAACCGGTTGTGAGCGGATAAACCGAGGGAATAGCACCGGGAAAGGTTAGTGAAACACCGGTCAAAGTTATTGAATCTGTTACAAATGTGTTACCATTATCTGTGGTTGTCCATTTGTAAACTTTATTGGTTGTTGAAGTGGCAGCATAAATTGTAAGACTGTTATCTGTTGTTGACCCCACCACTGTGAACTTGTCACCAAGCCTTACAGCAGTAAGATTATAACTGATAACATTTACGGGTGCTGACGCATCGGTTGCCCACCGGTAAATCTTGAAAGCCGATGTATTTGCACCTGTGGTAAGGTTACAGGCCCATACTGAGCCATCGCCTGAGGTAGCAACGTCATTCACAGCAAAAGTACCACCGCTTACACCGGTCATATCCAGAACTCCTGTTGAGTCACCGGTAGCGGGATCTATCTTGTATATGAAGTTTCCATGCTTCCTTGAAGCAAGATAAATTGAGTTATTCCCGTATGCGAGGCCTCTTTCAGAATCACTTCCCATATAAGCAGGAAAGTTATTAAGCTTTTTGCTTCTTTCCATTAAAGTGGTTCTGTACTGGGCTTCGGTCGGGAAACTACTCATCAAAGTAATGATGGCTGTCAGTATCATAAATGAACCTGACATCCGCCAAACTTTTTGTAGTAGTCGAAAGTTAGTCATTATTCCTCCTAATTAAGTTGAGTTGAATAGTCTAAAGTTAAAAAAATTTCAGAAAAGATGCAAAATAAGTCTGATTAAGACTTAAAATCCGGGTGATTAAAGGGAAGGGTGATTAAAGGGATAATAAATTTCTTATTTTACTAAGCAAAACTTCTTTCTGAATAGGTTTAAATTCAATATCATTTGCGCCTGCAGCAAGGGTTTTTTCTCTCAGTCCTTCAATATTAAAACCTGTTACTGCAATAATCGGTATATCCTGATATTGTTTTGATCTTCTGATTCTTTCTATAAACTCAAGCCCGTTTACTCTCGGCATATTGAGATCAACAAGAATAAGATCATAGTTATTTTTAGTCATCTCTTCAAATGCCTCAAAACCATCTGCAACCGTACCACACATAAAATCATTATCATTAAGAAATCTGGCGAGCAGTACTCTGCTTCCTTCATTATCATCTGCAATGAGAACTTTGAATCTCCTGGTTTTATCATGAACCTTTTGCGGCGCGGCTTTAACTGAAGGTTCAGCCGGCGGGGGGAGAACCGGTGCCCCGTCAACATCTTCAAAGCGTCCTGAAAGCTCTTCAAATTCCCGTTCAATCTCAGATGATTTCCTGAAACTTGTGCTTGATACTGTCTGTGATCGTTCAGGCAGAGCCGTCTGTCGCCTGAGGTAACCAACTGTATCCAACAGGTTTTTTATCATAAGCTCAGAATCATTGCTCTGAGAGATCAGTTTCTGATGAAGCTCAGTGAGGAAGACAAGCTCCTGATTAAAGTTTTCTTTACGTCTCTCAAGTTCTTCAATTTCCTGCTGAAGAAAAACAAGACGTTTGTGCCTGAGATTGATTCTGTTTTTAAGTTCGTTAAGTTCAGATTTTCTTGACTCGGTCTCGTCATAAACAAGTTCATTTTTCCGCATAATCTCTCGGAACTGTTTTTCA
>CAYPMQ010000465.1:0-2123 GCA_964411625.1 uncultured Ignavibacteriaceae bacterium | reverse complement strand
GGGTAATGTAAGTTGAGATTTTGGGATAATTCCGTTTTTGGCAGCATTTCTATAATGGGATGAAGTTTTTGGCAAGTCAATCTTACCTGAGGAGATCCAATGATATGGATCAGATGCTTTTATTCTATTAAAACTTTCACCTTTGCTCATAATCCAATCTTCAAGCCATTGAAGTTTACGTAAAACAACCTTTACTTCTTTGGCAGTTACATGATGTATTTCAACAAAATAAGCTTTTTGATTATATCCGATGATATAATCCCATCTGTTTGCGTTGGGATATGTTTCTTTTAACGAAACATCAAGGTTAACACTGCCATTGATTAATCGGTTATTGCTGGGTTTAATTTTACCTGAATAACTGCCTAGTGCCGCTAAACCGTTTTGAAAGGAATTGCTAATTTCGGTTATAGACTCAACAGCATCTTTAAAACGCATAATTACCCTTGCTTGATGAACCATGATTTTGATAACTATTTTTCAACCGATAATACACTGTCACTAACAACATTTGCAGCCCTGTCTGCAAAAGAGGATAACCCGCCCCAGTTTGCCATATAATCAGTTTCAGATCCGACATCTAAATCAGATACATCCTTTATAAAAACCCCCTCGGTCTCTCGCCGGAAATAATATGATCGGATTTCCTTTTTAAGCATTGTTTCAAAACCCACTTTCATATTAGTCAGTTTTTTATCAGAGAATAGTTTACTAAGACTTTCCCATCCCTGCTTGTTGTCACTCAAGAAGCGAAAAGCCCAAGCAAATTCCAGGAAAACTGAAGAGTGAGTTGAGATTAATAATTTATACCCCCGGGCTACTAATTCAATCGATTGTAAAAGAAGAGATTTAATAGCCTCAGGATGAAGTCCCATTTCAGGTTCTTCTATCACAACATATTCAACCCTGCCTCGCATGGCAGTTTTAGCGGGGGGACAGAGCCAGTAAAGACTCATCAGTAATGATAAATACTCCTTTTGTCCGGCAGACCATGACAGAAACGGGATTCTATGATTTCCTATTTTCATAACCATCCGCTTTTTTGTCTGCTTTTCAAGTATAACTTTGCCGGTGCTGAATATCCCGGAGTCAATTGAGTCTCTTAAGGATTTATTCAAGCGATTTTTTGCCGGAAATATATCTGGTTCATGCTGGTCATCAAATTCTTTTTCCATCAATAATCTGAGTGTTTCACTGAAATTTTTGAGTACAAAGGGAGCAGCAAGTTCAAAAGACTGAAAGTTTCTTGGCCAGCCGTTATCCAGGGTAATCACCCGCTGAGCAGGAATGTAGAATACCTTTTCTACATGCACCTTTTTAGCTCTTGGATTTTTGACAGATTTAAACTGAAATTCTCTATCATTGATGATTATTTTTGTGTTTTCCGAAAGAAGTGAAGACATACCTTCCCCAAAATACAATTCAATCAGTTTTTTATACTCATTACCCCATGTGTAACCGTATCTGAGAAGAGTGGATTTAATATAACTTAGATCTTCATAATATTTGAATAACTGCAAAAAAATACTTTTACCGCTCGCCTGCGGGCCAATCAGTAAAGTAATATCACCCAGCTCAACACTCCCATTGGTTATGGGACCGAATGAAATGATCTCAAGCTTTTTCATATGGATCTTACAACTATAACAAAATAACTTCTCAAATATAATAAAGTATGTAAATAGTGGTTCGCAACAATTATAAATTTGTACCGGATCAGATTAACTGTGAGAGTAAGTTTAGAATTGATGAAGTGATGAATTGAAATCAAAAAAAAGCTTAGGATTCAAAAAAATTCATCTTTAATCTGATTACCTGATAATCTCATTCATGTATTGAGTAGAAATAAAAAGAGCCCATCTCCTTAAAGAGAGGGCTCAAAAATGACGTTCAGCCCCCTTCGTATGAAGAGGTATCGAGCCTGCTCGGAGGCACTGAACGAAAAACTTAATACAAATATATAGGAATATCATTTAAAAAGCAATTTCGTTTTAATTGGACTCCCCTCTTTGTCAAATGAATTTAAATCAGAATAATTGGTTGTTTTTGCTGACAATTTGCAGATTTCCTCGCTAAAAAAGCAAAAAAGGGGATATTTATTACAACCTCCTCCTTCCCTGATT
>CAYPMQ010000464.1:0-2132 GCA_964411625.1 uncultured Ignavibacteriaceae bacterium | reverse complement strand
ATCCATTCCGGCGTTATAAGCGACAGAGCTGATACCGCAGTATTCAGCCCAGCGCGAGTAAACTTCTGTGTTAACCCTGGTTCCGGTGTAAATAATACCAGTACCTTCGAGTTCAGGAAGGATTTTTGATAGCATCAGCAGCTTTTCATCCTCGTTCTTAACCTTTACAACATAAAGTTTCAGATTTGCACGAAGAAGTTTGCCTCTAATTACAATATTATTTCCTCCAATCTGATCTGAGATGTCCTTTTGAACTCTTAGTGTGGCAGTAGCGGTGGCAGCCAATATGGGAATGGTTTGAGGAAGTAATTTTACAAGGTTAATAATACGCCTGAATGCAGGTCTGAAGTCATGACCCCAGACTGAGATGCAATGAGCTTCATCAACAACAACCATTGAAATTTTTAATGATCTGCTGGCTTCGAGCCATTCATAATTTTCCTGTCGTTCAGGGGCTATATAAAGAATTTTAAGTTTGCCTGAGAGAGCTTCACTGATGAGCTGTCTGTTCTCTTCCTCAGATTGCTCACTGTTAATACATTCCGCAGCAATACCCAGCGACTTAAGCTTTTTAACCTGGTCTCTCATCAGGGCAATCAGAGGAGAGAAAATGACTGTAATACCATCAAATAACAGCGCAGGAAACTGATAACAAAGTGATTTGCCGAATCCCGTTCTCTCGACCATAATTACACGCTTTCCGGAAATCAGTTTTTCAATTGCCTCCCACTGATGATCGTAAAAATGTTCAATGCCGAATATTTGTTTCAATTTGAGTTCTGCGACAGCTCTTTCCATAAAAATCCCTTTGTCGGAATAAAAAAATAACCAGATTCAAAAAGATAAATTATCAAAAAGAGAGGAAATTTTCACCTGCTCATCGCCAGAAAAAATCCTCAGAAATACGGGATGAGCCAGATAATCCGGATAAAAAGGCTGAATTTATGGAAAGATTCTCTAAGAGTGCTGTTGCTTTCGATTACAACTTTAGATGACCGCACTGCATGAAAAAGCTTCAGCCAAAGTGCAATCTGACCTGTAAGAGTATGGGGTTCGGTGAGATCAAAGGGGCCTGTGGCAACAAGGTGCATTGCACATGTTCCCGATACATCAAAAGTGAAACCTGTCCGTAAGAAGATTACATGCCATGACTTAAGGTAACGGGAGACTCTTTCTGCCCACACACCGATTGAATAAAAAATCAGTGCAAGGGTGATCAGTGAAACAGAGAAAATTGTAAGCGTGCTCATGGCTCAAATAGATATGCCTTATTCGGAAGAATGATCATGGGTAAATCTCTTCACATTTTTCTTTAATTCTCTGAAATGATCTTTCCCATACTTCAAAATATTCTGTATGTAACTTTCTCGGCACGGGCCCGCTTCTTGTTGATAACCTTGATCCCTCTCCATATTTTTCAAAAACATACAGCTCTGAATATTTACCTGGCTGTTCATCTTGCCGAGGTTCGGGGTTATCGTAAACGGCAATTCTGATTACAGACTCAAATTGTGCTTCAACAACGAGGGCTCATGCTATTACAGCTTCTTTTTCATCTTTCCATATCATAATGCTTCCCATATGCCGGTCGCGCTCAATAAATGAACCGGTTATAAATTCATTAAGCCATACTTTAGAAAGCTCCGGGTTGGTAAAAGGGATTGTTTATTGCAGCAAACGGAACCAGCGGGCCCTTGCTTTCCAGAGGTTAGGTGAGGAATTAGACTTTCGGAATTCACTTAACGCGGCGGCTTCAGAGGTGGTGATAAGAGGAGTAAGAATCCTTACGCACAACCAGTCGCATACGTTCCTGTCGGTAAAATATCCTTTATTAAACCAGTCTGAAGAATTCAGGAGAATTTCGGTGTCATGTCCCTGCATCAGAAAAAGCCGAATGTATAAAACAGCGGCAAGTTTATCCCCTGCATATTTCCCTGAAATCAGGGTGGTCAGTACTGAAAATTGCTGATCTGTGTTAATAGTATTAAAACCTGTGCTTTTAACATAAGTTTTAACTATACCACGAATTTCAGGAATTACCACACCAAGAGATTTAATATCAAGTTTACAAAATTTTCAAGCCATGCTGCTTTTTGAGCATCAGATTTTTCAGAGAGTGAACTTTTTACAAG
>CAYPMQ010000463.1:0-2155 GCA_964411625.1 uncultured Ignavibacteriaceae bacterium | reverse complement strand
AGGCCATGGTGCAATCGAGACGTCAACTGGCAACCCCACAGGTCACACACACACACACACATTGGGTGGAGGAGGAGTTGCCAGCATGACTCGTCTGGAATTGTGCAAATTAAAAATGAAAATTCCGGAAAATTTACTTTACACAAATGATCATGAATGGATTCTGGTTGAAGGTAACACAGGAACCATCGGGATCACAGATTTTGCCCAGAGTCAGTTAGGTGATATCGTTTTTGTCGATATAGATCCGGCAATTACAGAAGTTACATCGGGTGGCAATTTCGGTACTATAGAAGCTGTTAAAACAATCAGCGAACTTTTCTCACCCTGCAGCGGCAAAGTTACCGCAATTAATGATGCCCTTGCAAGCGGAGCCGAAATTATCAACAATGACCCTTATGGTGAAGGATGGCTTATTAAAATAGAACTTACAAACAAAGATGAGCTGAACAAACTTTTATCACCTGCTGCTTACAAAGAGTTAACAGGCGAATAGCAGATTTTTTCTCCCGTACCTTTAAATTTGATAAAGGTGCGGGAATTTTATATCTTTCCTAAAATAATCTTACCGGAAATACCGTGACCAGTCAGGAATATATTCTAATTGTTGATTTCGGCTCTCAGTACACTCAACTGATAGCCCGGAGAATCAGAGAATACAACATTTTTTCTCTGATCGTGCCACATTATGCCGCTGAAGGAGAGATATTAAAAAAAAGACCTGCAGGTTTAATACTCAGCGGCGGGCCGATGAGCGTTTATGATGAAGACTCACCGGATGTTTCCAAAGAAATTTTTACTCACGGTATTCCCGTTCTCGGTATTTGTTACGGTTTGCAGCTATTAAGCAGGAAGCTTGGCGGGAAAGTCACACGTGGCGAAGCAGCAGAATATGGCAGAGCTCACCTCGAAATAAGTGATAATAACGGACTTCTTGATCAGATCTCTGATAATTCACAGGTATGGATGAGTCATGGTGACCTTGTTGAAGCCGCACCCGAAGGTTTTATATGTTCCGGTTCAACAGAACATACTAAATTTGCAGTTATTGAAAACTGGGAATCCAGAATATACGGGGTACAGTTTCATCCTGAAGTTTACCATACCACCGAGGGTGCTAAGATACTTAAAAATTTTGTGTTCAGGGTCTGTCAGTGCAAAGGTGACTGGAATACAGGCGCATTTGCCGACGAAGCCATCGGGAGAATCAGAACTGAGTTTCCTGAGGGTAATGCTATCTGTGCCATAAGCGGCGGAGTTGATTCATCGGTTGCAGCGGTGCTTGTGAGTAAGGCTCTGGGTAACAGACTTTACTGTGTCCATGTGGATAACGGACTGATGAGACTGAATGAAAGTGCAAAGGTGCTTGAGGCTCTCCGTGATAAACTGGGTCTGAACCTGATCTTTGTGGATGCATCTGAAGAATTTCTCAGGAATCTTGAGGGAGTAGAATCTCCTGAAGAGAAAAGAAAGATAATAGGTAAGACTTTCATTGAAATTTTTGAGCGCGAAGCAAAAAAGATTCCGGATGCGAGGTATCTGGTACAGGGAACCCTTTACCCTGATGTAATAGAATCGGTGAGTGTTAAAGGAAAATCTGTAACTATTAAAAGTCATCATAATGTCGGCGGGCTGCCTGAAAAGATGCACCTTAAACTGATAGAACCTCTTCGTGAACTTTTTAAAGACGAAGTAAGAGAATTGGGCAGGTACCTTGGTATTGATGATCAGCTTATTAATCGTCAGCCTTTTCCCGGGCCGGGTCTTGCAGTGAGGATTCTCGGTGATATAACAAAAGAAAAACTTGATGTACTAAGACAGGCAGATGATATTTACATCAGTGAAATTAAAAATGCCGGCATTTACAATAAAATCTGGCAGGCATTCTGTGTGCTGCTTCCTGTAAGGTCTGTGGGTGTTATGGGTGATGCAAGAACCTATGAAAATGTTCTGGCATTACGGGCGGTTACTTCGGTTGACGGAATGACCGCAGACTGGTACAGGTTTGATCACGATTTTCTTGCCCGCGTAGCAAATCTGATAATTAACAAAGTTGATGGCGTTAACAGGGTTGTTTATGATATTTCGTCAAAACCACCCGCCACAATAGAGTGGGAGTAATGAGGCAGAAAAATACCGAAAGTCTGTTATATTC
>CAYPMQ010000462.1:0-2185 GCA_964411625.1 uncultured Ignavibacteriaceae bacterium | reverse complement strand
GGTAACACAGGTCTGGCAAAACTAAAGGATCTGGCTGAAGATCTTAAAGACGAGATCGAGAAAATCAAAGGCGTTCTGGAAGTAAAAGTATCGGGCGGACTTGAAAGAGAAGTAAAAGTTGATATCGATTTCAGCAAGCTGCAGTATCACAATGTCAGATTCGATGATGTGATTCAGGCAATTAATAATGAAAACAAAACGATACCGGGCGGTTCAATTGATGTAAATTCAAATTCCCTGCTGGTAAGAGTTCCGGGTGAATTCAAGGATCCTCTTCTTATTGATAACCTGGTCGTAAAGACAAAAGAAGGCAAACCGGTTTATGTCAAGGATGTTGCCACGCTTTCATATTCTTATAAAGAAAGAACCACCTACTCAAGAAATAACGGGATTGAAGCTGTATCGCTCAATATTTCGAAAAGCGTTGGCGAAAATATCATAAGAATAGCCGAAGAGGTTCAGAAAGTTGTTAAAGAAAAGCAGCTTGAACTGCCGGCAACAATACAGATCAAAACAATTACAGATCAGTCAAAAGACATTGCAAAACAGGTCAGAGAACTTGAAAATAATATATATACAGGATTATTCCTCGTAGTTGGTATTCTATTCTTTGCTCTTGGTCTGAGAAATGCGTTTTTTGTATCCATTTCTGTCCCCCTGAGCATGCTTATTACCTTCTTCATTTTACAGATGGTTGGTATCACGCTTAACTTCGTTGTGTTGTTTGGTCTGGTTCTTGCTTTAGGAATGCTTGTGGATAACGCGATAGTGGTTATAGAAAATATACAGAATTTTCTTGAATCCGGTTATTCAAGGATGGAAGCAGCCAAACTGGCGACTGCAGAAGTTGCATGGCCTATAACATCATCAACCCTTACAACTGTTGCGGCGTTTTTACCTTTGCTGTTCTGGCCGGGTGTTGTGGGTGACTTTATGAAGTACATCCCGATTACCGTTATAGCTTCTCTTACAGCATCCTTGTTCGTGGCTCTGCTCATTAACCCCGTAATTGCGGCCTCTTTCATGAAGCTTGAAAATCATGACCCGGCAGCAAAACCCAAAACTGTCATTCAGTTTGTGAAGTATCCCTTCAGCATGGCTACTTATTACTTTGTTGAAGTGCTTCTTCCAAAAACACTTCGCGTTTATGAAAATTTTCTAAGATGGGCACTGGGACCGACCCGAGTAAAGGGAAGTCCGATAGCAAAAAGAAACTGGTTGGGGATAATTGCGTTTTTCGGAATGTTCTTCCTTGAAGGAGCTTTGGCTCAGTTCGTTCCGATATGGGCAGAAATCATTATTACGATTGTTCTCGGTGCAATTGTTGTTCTGATTTTCAGTAATATCAGGATGAGATTTGTGTTCGGAGCATTTATCTCACTCTATTTCCTGACCCAGCTTTATGGTGCATTGGGGCACGGAGTAGAGTTTTTCCCGGATGTTCAGCCACAGCGTATCTATATAACGGTTGAAACTCCCACGGGAACGGGAATAGAGACAACAAATCAGAGAATTCTTGAGGTTGAAAAAAGAATACTGGATTCAAAAATTCCCGATATCAAGGAAATTCTTGCGATTTCGGGTGCCTCAAATAATCCTTTTGATGCCGGCTCATCAACGCCTAACAAAGGTACAATCACAATTGAATTCATTGATTATGAGAGCAGGCAGCAGGATTCTAAGGTCACTACGGAACAGATTCGTGACCTCATTGAGGACGTGCCGGGTACCAAAGTCGTAATCAACAAAGAAGGTGCGGGACCTCCGGTCGGAAAACCCGTTAACATAGAAATCAGCGGTGAAAATCTAAAAGTTCTGGGTGAACTGGCGGCTAAAGTAAGAGAAGAGATAAAAGACGTTCCCGGACTGGTTGATCTGGATGATGATTATGATGACGGAAAACCGGAAGTGAGGGTGGTTGTTGACCGTGAAAGGGCTTCTCTTTATGGTCTTAATACATCACTTATTGCCGGCACAATCAGAACAGCGGTAAACGGTACCGAAGCTTCAAAGTACAGAATAAATGAAGATGAATATGATATCACTGTAAGACTGAGCAAAGATCAGAGAGGCTCAATTGAACAGTTAAGAAACCTGAAGATCATTTTCAACAATAAAAATGGCAAAACGCTTTCAATACCTCTCGGTTCAGTTGCCGATATTAAGGTTGACAAGGGTCCGAGCG
>CAYPMQ010000461.1:916-2193 GCA_964411625.1 uncultured Ignavibacteriaceae bacterium | reverse complement strand
GTATTAAGTACGCAACGCCATTACGCCGGCTAAAAAATATGAACGAATCCGGGCAATCTAAACCTGTGTGCCGTTAAGGGTATATCTGCGTATACACCCCTCATATCGCAGCCTTTGTGAAAATTAAAAACATCAGCCATGGAAGAATTTAACCATGAGAATTGAACTTACTCTGAGCTGTAAAGTCAATCAGATAATCAATCTCAATTACCAATATCAGCTTTCTTCAGTAATATATCATATTCTGAATAAAGGCTCGGAAGAGTATGCCCGTTTCCTTCATGACAGGGGATATAAATCATCTGGTAAAAACTTTAAATTGTTCACCTTTGCCCTGAAGCTGGGAAGAATAAGAGTAAAGTTTGATCATGCCGTGCTCCTGGATCATCAGGTAAAACTTCTCATATCCTCTCCGCTGAATAATGAATTCATACAGAACTTTACGATCGGGCTGTTCCGCTCCGAATCAATCGTTCTGACCGGATATCACTCAACTGTAACTTTTGAAATTACATCCGCAAGGATCATTCCTGCTCCTGAATTTTCAGAGAGAAATGAATTCATACTCCTCTCCCCTCTTGTGCTTGCATATCCAAAAGTGAGTAACGGCAGAATCATTGAGCAGTATGTAAGACCCGATGAAACCTCAGAAATAAACAGACTGCTGAATTTAAACCTTAAAAACAAGTATAAAACACTCTACGGAAAAGACTTTGGGTCTGATGCCCTTATTTTGACCTGGGATCAGGAATATCTTGAAAGGAAGAAAAGAATTACAAAAAAAATAACCGTTAATCCCGGCGGTGATTTGCCAATTGATATTATTGGCATGCAGGCACCATTCACCCTCACCGGAAATAAAGAATTAATATCTCTCGGTTATGAGTGCGGGTTCGGGATTAAAAACTCAATGGGATTCGGGTTTGCCGAGATAAGAAAACCCATGATGAACTTTCAACAACAAGAAAATGAATTCACAAGGAGGAAAAGTGCGATTTAGATTAAAGATAAGAGCCTCTGATCAGGTGTTACCATTTAATTATCAGAATAAACTTCTTGGTACCTTTCACAACTGGCTGGGTCAGAATGACATACATGATAGTCTTAGTCTGTACTCTTACAGCTGGCTTCAGGGGGGCAAACTTGACAAAAATGGTTTCAGATTCAAAACGGATGCTTTTTGGACAATAAGTATATGGGACTCAGAAATTGCCAAGTTAATGATACGGAATATCATTGAACAACCTGATTTATTTGCAGGGATGCAGGTATCTGAG
>CAYPMQ010000461.1:0-906 GCA_964411625.1 uncultured Ignavibacteriaceae bacterium | reverse complement strand
GAAACAAATTCAGGATGATCCCGTTTTCAGCGATAGAGAAAAATTTCACCTTTTAACTCCTGTTTTAGCCAAAAGAGCCCAAAATCCTGAAAATTCTGCCATAAAACATCTCGTTGCAGGTGATGTTGGTATTGACAGCATTCTCACTCAGGTGATGAATAAAAAAACCAGAGCAGCCGGAATAGATGGTGATGTAAAAGTATATTTTGATCCGGATTATCTTAATCCAAAAACAAAGCTGGTAGAAATCAACGGGATTAAAAACAGATCAACCATGTGTCCTGTAATAATTGAAGGAACCCCTGAAAATATCCTTTTTGCATGGAATGTTGGAGTCGGACATTCAACAGGTTGTGGTTTCGGTGCACTTTGTTAATCAATAATCAAGCGGAGAAAATATGTTTGTTGTAAAATACAGCGGTCCATTCGGGTTCATTAAACCATGGACAGCGGTGAGGGATGGTGAGACTTTCAGCCAGCAATTTTTAACTAAATCCATGCTGATTGGCATTGAACAGAAACTGTTTCCCGAACTTCTTGGAGGACAGGATATAAAGAAAATAATCCGTTACCGGCTTTCTTATGACAAAATGGATTTGCAGCAGGAAGTAACCCAACCCCGTGCATTTACTATAAATAAAAAAACTAAAGCAGCTTTCAGAACAAAGGCAATCATTAACAGAGGAATTCTTATAAATCCGGTACTTCATCTGGCATTCAGTGTAAAAGCAGATGCTGAGACAGCTTCATTACAACATATCTGCCTTGCCAGAAATGAGGATATTCTGCTGCCTGAATCTGATATAATGGAAGTCACGTCAGCAGAATTTGAAAGTTTGAATGGCTTTGAACTTATCTTCACTAATGATGATGAGTCATTTCTTGTCGGTTATAACCGGTTTGATA
>CAYPMQ010000460.1:0-2202 GCA_964411625.1 uncultured Ignavibacteriaceae bacterium | reverse complement strand
GTTCTATTCGTTCTCTTGCAGTGAGCTTTCCTTTTTTATGCTGAGCATCAATTCGCTTTTCACCGCCGCCCATTTTAGCCTGGGCTCTCAGATCCATCAATTCTTTTATTTTATCTTCTATCATTTTAACTCCATGTCAGAAAATTATTCTTTGGGGTGTTCGCAAAGTTCGGTAAGTACCCCGTAGGTTGATTTCGGGTGCAGGAATGCAATATTTAATCCCTCAGCACCTTTCCTGGGTTGGTTATCTATTAACCGGACTCCTTTTTCAGCGGCATGATCAAGGCTTTTCTGAAGTCCGTTAACTGCGAAGGCTATGTGGTGAATACCAGGCCCCTTTTTCTCTATAGATTTGGCTATAGGTCCATCCGGTGAGGTTGATTCAAGCAGTTCAATTTTGGTCTGTCCTACCATGAAGAAGGCAGTTTTTACTTTCTGATCCGGCACTTCTTCTATCTTATAGCATTCAAGTCCGAAAACATTTTCATAAAACTTTATGGCATCATCAAGGTTCTCAACGGCAATTCCGATATGTTCAATATGTGTCGGTTTCATTATTTTTTCCGGTCTTTGTTATAAATATTATAAAACACATTATTAAACTTAAAGATTATACGGTTTAAAGAGAACTAAGTTCAGAGTGTTTTAAACATTTTTTTTTCTTTTTTTTAATTTAACTGAATTAAATTTCATTATAATTTTGCGTTTAATTAAATTAAATCATTTAAAGATATATTCTTTGCGGTAATAATTACGCAAGGTTATCATTTGAAACGGCTGAAACAATGGTATAGTCAATGCTCTGAAGGGCTGAAAATCAAATATCATTTTAGTCTTTGGTGATATAAATATGGATGTAACACATATAGTTGATATGTTGAAAATCAAATATAATTTTAGTCTTTGCAGAAGCGATTATCAAAGTTGCCGAGATAAATGGAAATTCAATTTTTTTTATCATAAAACATGCACGGCGGATAATTTACAGGACTTGTGATTAAAAATAACAGTAAATGAACTAATTGATGTTTTTACCTATATTAGTATTATGGAAATCTTCTGTTTCCACATAACAAATTGAACCTTTTGTAACTCCGTCAAGTTATTCATAAAACGAAAAATTAAACCGAAGACGGGTAAATCAGTAAAAATTAACCGGATATCACTTGCGAGAGAAAAATGGATCCTGACAAAATCAAATCTACGAACTGGTACGCAAAATCAACAGAAAATCTGCTTTCCTTGCTGAGCAGTTCTTTATCAGGCCTTAGCTCGGGTGAGGCAGCCTCCAGACTTAAAAAGTTTGGTCCTAATGAGCTTCAGGAAGAAACGAAGGTTCATCCTATAGTTCTTCTTCTTGAGCAATTCAAGAGTCTGCTGATATGGATTCTTATTATAGCTGCGGCAATTTCAATTGTTAACGGAAAAGCGGTTGAAGCAGTTGCTATTATAGTTATTGTATTGCTGGCCGGAATTCTTGGTTTCATTCAGGAATATAAGGCGGGGAAAGCAATTGAGTCACTGAAAAAGATGGCTGCTCCACAGGCGCACGTTATAAGAGATGGCATAGAAGTGGTAGTTAACACCTCAGATCTTGTTCCGGGTGATCTGGTAGTGATAAAAATGGGTGACAGAATTCCTGCTGATTCAAGGCTGATTGAGTCTGTTAACCTGAAAATTGATGAAGCACCTCTTACCGGTGAATCACTCCCGGTTGAAAAACATACTTATGAGCTTGAAGGTGATAACATTCCCCTGGGTGACAGAAAAAACATGGTGTACATGGGAACCGCAGTTTCATACGGCAGAGGCCGGGCATTAGTGGTTTCCACGGGAATGAATACTGAATTCGGAAAAATCGCAAATATGCTGCAGAATGCAGAGAGCAGAAAAACACCGCTTCAGCATAATCTTGACCAGCTTGGAAAGAAGATAGGCGTTTTTGCCATTATACTTGCCGCCGCAATGAGTGGTGCCGGTATTCTCAAAGGGCATGAACTTACAGAAATGTTCCTTTGGGGCGTGGCTCTTGCAATTGCGGTTATCCCTGAAGCTCTTCCTGCCGTTGTTACAATAAGTCTGGCACTTGGTGTCAGAAGAATGGTAAGCAGAAGGGCACTTGTAAGAAAACTGCCGGCCGTGGAAACTCTCGGTGCAATAACAATTATCTGTTCGGATAAGACGGGTACATTGACACAGGAT
>CAYPMQ010000459.1:0-2210 GCA_964411625.1 uncultured Ignavibacteriaceae bacterium | reverse complement strand
GAATAATCCTTTCGGCTGCAGTAACGGAATAATTGGGAATAAATACCACTTTTAGTCTGTCACCAATGACAGGGTCGTTATTAACGGTATTCCCGACATCATTAATAAGTTTTATGATAAGTTTTGCCGCAGTGTAAGCAGGAGCAGCCTTGCCGCCAAAAATGAATGTTCTTGGCACGTAATCACCGCCGGGATTGGCTTTTATTCTGTTATAAAGGGTAATAATATGCAGAACATTGAGAAGCTGGCGTTTATACTCATGAAATCTCTTTATCTGCACGTCAAAAATGGAATCAACGGATACACTCACGCCGAGCTCTGCTTCAATGTACTCTTTAAGGAGCATTTTACTTGCTTCCTTGTTAGAAGCCCATGATTCTATGAAATCGGGTTGGTTGAGATGATCCTCGAGTTTTCTTAACTCTTCAGCATCTTTTACCCAATCATTGCCTATCTTTTCAGTAATCAGATTGCTGAGCAACGGATTTGCATATCTCAGCCACCTTCTGAAGGTGATTCCATTTGTTACATTCTTGAACTTTTTAGGGAAGAGTTCATTGAACTCCGGGAAGATGATCTTCTTAAGAATGTTTGAATGTAATTCCGCAACACCGTTTACCGAGTGAGAGCCTACTATTGCAAGATTAGCCATTCTGACTTTTTTATCATTGCCTTCTCTGATAATGGAAAGCTTTGAGATAACAGCGTCATCGCGGGTGTAAACCTGACGGACATAGTTGAGGAAGCGGTGATTAATTTCATAAATTATCTGCAGATGTCTCGGGAGAAGTTCATCAAGTATTCTGACTGACCACTCTTCAAGTGCCTCAGGAACAACAGTATGATTGGTGTAACCGAAAGTTTTTGTGGTTATTTCCCATGCCTTATCCCAGCCCATCTCCTCATCATCAAGAAGAATACGCATAAGTTCTGGTATGGCAATCACGGGGTGTGTGTCATTGAGCTGAATAGCAACTTTTTCGTGGAATTTTGTGAAATCGGAATGGTTCAGCTTGTAATTTCTGATAATGTCCTGAAGTGATGCCGATACGAAAAAGTACTGCTGTTTGAGGCGGAGATACTTTCCTTCAGTGTAAGTGTCATTGGGATAAAGAACTTTCGAGATATTCTCCGAAATGTTTTTACTTTCAACTGCGGCCACATAATTACCGCTGTTAAACTCGTTGAAGCTGAATTCCTCTGTGGCTTTTGCCGACCATAATCTCAGATTATTTACGGTGTCATTGTCATATCCGGGAACGGGAATATCATAGGCAACTGCCATAACATCTTCTGTATCAACCCAGTGGAAAGCGAGTTTTCCTTCCTTGTTCAGATAGGAGTTTACTTTTCCGTAAAATTTAACTCTGTAAGTGAGCTCTCTTCTAACAATTTCCCAGGGGTTGCCGAATTTAAGCCAGTAATCAGGCTGTTCAACCTGACGTCCGTTCATTATCTCCTGTTTGAAGATACCATATTCATATCTTATTCCGTATCCGAAGGCAGGAAGCTGCAGCGTTGCCATTGAATCAAGGAAACATGCAGCAAGGCGACCCAGACCGCCATTGCCAAGGCCCATGTCATGTTCAAGTTCAATGATATCTTCGAGAATATATCCTTCCTTTTTAAGTATCTCACGGCACTCATCGTAGTAGTTCATATTTATGAGTGAGTTGCCAAGGATACGGCCCATAAGAAACTCAAGGGAAAGATAATATACCTTTTTGACGTCTTCCTGAAAATATTTATGTTGAGTTCTTAACCATTTCCTCACTAGTCTGTCTCTTATTGACATTGAAAGGGAATGGTACATATCATCGTCAGTAGCTGTTTCCTTGTTCTTTACAAGAAGGAATTCAAGATGTTCCGCAAACTGATTTTTAAGAGAAAAACTTGACGGTGATTCGTAATCGGTAAAAAACAATGAATCTTTCATGGCAACCTCTTCTTAGTATATGAAATCCTGATTTATTTCGCTTAATAGCTTTGCCTGCGCATCTTTTTCGGAGACAATAGGCTCCGTAACTTTCCAGTTTATTCCAAGCGCAGGATCATTGTAAAGCAAAGCCCTTTCATCGGGCTTGCTGTAATAGTTTGTACATTTGTAGTGAAATATGGCGGTTTCCGAAAGTACGGAAAAGCCGTGAGCAAACCCCGGGGGGATCCATAGGATATGGTGGTTCTCATCATTAAGTTCAGCAGAATAATAT
>CAYPMQ010000458.1:0-2221 GCA_964411625.1 uncultured Ignavibacteriaceae bacterium | reverse complement strand
GCAATGCACCTATCAATAGGTGACTATCTGATGCAGGAGTTTGGCGAAAGAGTATTCCCGGGAGACAAAGCCGGTATTTTAAGAAAGTTTAATTATGTGGCAATGGGGCACTGGCACAGATTTAATAAGATGGAACGATACGGAAATGTCTGGTATGCAGGTTCAACTGAAAGAACTTCTGCTTCTCAGGCAGGCTACCCGATGGGAGTTGTAAAGGTTACAATTGACGGTGATACCACCACAGCAGAGCTTCTGCCCGTTAAGCTCCGTGCATGGCATGTGTTCTCTGTAGATAAATGTTCTGCAAAGGGTACTGAAGGGGTGATAGGTGAACTTTATGAAAAAATCCGGACGGAAGCAAACGGGGTTACTGAAGGAAAAATTTTTCACGTCGATCTGCATGATATCGGCTCATTCAGGCCTGTTTCGGATGCAGAGATTCAGGATATTTTTCCTGGTGCCCTTGAAGTGAGAGTAAGAGCCTTCAGAGTAAACTCATCGGGCACAGTGGTTGCAGATGAGGAAAAAACAGATCTGAGAGGCACTCTTCTGAATGCACTTAAGGATGATTTTACTTCAGATGAAGATTTGGCAGAAGTAAGCAGCATTATCAACCGTCTTTGGGAAAAAATAGAAGCAGAGGAAACAGATGCAGGTAATTAGCATTAAACTTGTCAATTTTAAACAGTACAAAGATACTGAAATTACATTCAGTGAGGGACTTACTGGTTTTATCGGTAAAAACGGTGCCGGCAAATCAACCATTTTTGAGGCTATCGTCTATGCTATGTTCGGTAAGGCTGATGGGTATGTGGGCGATATCAGAAATGACAAGGCAGCCGAGAATGCCCCGGTTGAGATCAGTCTTTGTTTTGAAGACAAAGGGCAGGATTATAGAGTAACCCGGAAAATTACAGGTAAAAATAATTCCTCATCGGCAGAACTATTTGCCGGTGAACAATCAGTTTGTATCGGCACATCTGCAGTAAACAAAGAAATCTCACGTATACTTAAATCTGATTATAAAAACTTCAACCTCAGTTTTTTTGCGCGGCAGAAAGAGGTTGGTCTGATTCAGGCTATTAATATTACTGAAAGATCAGGTCATATCAGACAAATGCTGGGACTCAGCAAACTTGACCGCCTTGAAGCACTCCTGAAGGATGAAATCAGGTCGCTTGAAAGTGAACTCAAGGGGATGAAAAGCGGGCTGATGACCCATGAGCAGGTGGAGAGCCTTCATAATGATCTTAAAATCTTTGCTGAGGAATCGGCTCAGATCACCAAAAATATTAAGTCCGCAGAAAATGAATTGACTTCTGCCGAAGCAGAAAAGACCAGAGCGATAAATAATTTCAGGGCAGCTCAGGAACTTCAGAAGAAGTATAATGAACTGAACAAAAAAATTGAAGTAAAGCAGAGAGATATAGCAAATACAGAAAAATCTGTTAAAAGATTGATTGCGGAGATTGCAGAACTTGAAAACAAGGAGGCTGAGTACAGCAGCAAACTGGCACTGCGGGAGCAGTTCAGAGAAGCGGAAGAAGAACTCGCCTCTTTAAGAGTTCTCCGGGATAAATTTACAGAGCGTGAAAGGCTTTTGAAAAATCTCAGATCTTTTACGGAGTCATTCAATTCCCTGCAGAATGATTTCTTGGAAAAGAGTAAAGAGCTTGAATCTCTTTCAGGATATAATGACAAGCTGCAGCTAAAAGAAGATGAACTCAAAAATCTTGAAAATGCTTCAGAAGACAATAAATCAGCAGCTGCAGCTATCGGGCTTTCTATTGAACCTCTTAAATCAGTAAAGATAAAAGATGAAACAAGACTTGAAAAGATAAAACAGCTTGGATATGATGCTGATTGTCCTGAATGTGAAAGACCTCTGGGTGATCATTTTGAGAAACTGATCGGGAAATACACCAAGTCTGTTTCAGAATATAATGAAAATATCAGAAGCCTGACTGAAAAGCTCGCAGAGATTGAGGAAAGAGGAAAGGCAATTAAAGGGCAGCTTGTTTCATGTAAAGGTTAGATAAAAAAACTCAATGAAATTAAAAACTAGGCTGAATCACTTAATGCAGTAATTCAAACGCTTGAGCAGCAGAGAAAAGAAAAAGAATTGCTGATTAAGGTCACCGCAGAAGAACTGGAAAAGCTTGGGGAAATAAGTTTTGACGGAGCGGCCTTTGAAGAGTCAGAACAGAGGGTTAAGCAGCTC